>NZ_JAMXXM010000003.1:0-272888 GCF_024129715.1 Acinetobacter lwoffii | reverse complement strand
AGGATTGATTGCTGATTCTCTAGATATGTTTGCCGATGCAGCCGTTTATGGTATTGCGCTATATGCCGTCGGAAAAGCTGCGAAATATCAAATAAAAGCAGCCCATTTCGCAGGTTGGATTCAGTTATTACTTGCTGTTATCGTGATTGTTGATGTCATTAGACGATTCATGTTTGGAAGCGAGCCAGAATCAACGCTCATGATTGTTATTGGCCTGCTCGCACTTATAGCTAACGTAACATGCTTATATCTTATTTCTGGTCATCGAGAAGATGGCGCACATATGAAAGCCAGTTGGATTTTCTCGGCGAATGACGTTGTCGTAAATATGGGCGTTATATTTGCCGGTGTACTCGTGGCGTGGACGGGATCAGCTTATCCAGACTTAATCATTGGCATACTGGTTTCTTTATTCGTACTTAATGGTGCCCGAAAAATTTTGGCTTTGAAGTAAGGGCACTGTTGCAAATAACCACGAATGGTAAGCTGAAGACTGTTTTAGCTAAAGGTGCAGCATATGAATCCTTTCCATGGTCGGCATTTTCAGGGCGAAATCATTCTTTGGGCTGTGCGCTGGTATTGTAAATATGGCATTAGCTATCGTGAACTGCAGGAAATGCTGGCCGAACGGGGTGTGAATGTTGATCACACGACTATTTACCGTTGGGTTCAACGTTATGCTCCTGAAATAGAAAAACGTTTACGCTGGTATTGGCGTAATCCTACAGATCTGAGCTCGTGGCATATTGATGAAACCTATGTAAAAGTGAATGGACGATGGTCTTATCTGTATCGTGCAGTCGATCAACGTGGCGATACCATTGATTTTTATCTTTCTTCTAGACGTAATACCAAATCAGCATATTGTTTTCTTGGAAAAATTTTAAATAATGTGAAGAAGTGGCAAATTCCACAAGTGATCAACACGGATAAAGCACCCACATATGGACGTGCTTTATCACGGTTAAAACGGGAAGGTAAATGTCCACCAGACCTTGAGCACAGGCAGATTAAGTATAAAAATAACGTGATTGAATGTGATCATGGCAAGCTAAAGCGGATCATCAGGGCCACATTAGGATTCAAATCTATGAAGACGGCTTATGCCACAATTAAAGGTATTGAAGTCATGCGTGCACTACGTAAAGGACAAGCATCGTCATTTTATTATGGTCAGCCTCAGGGTGAAGTGTGTCTAATCAACAGGGTTTTCGGTCTCTAAGTACTTTTTAAAGGGAACATCATCGACTCAAATCTCTATTTGCAACAGTGCCATAAAAAGCGTGTACACAGTGCACTGGGTTATGTATCGCCTTTTGAGTTTGAAGCAATGTACTATGATAAGATTAACCCGTTAGGTCAGGTGGCCTAACTTAAATAAAAAAGTCTCCGACAAACCCGGTACGGTTCACTATTTTTATTGTGCATTTATATTCAACCGTTAATGAATGGGAAAATAGATTTAAAAAATTATTCTTAAATTTATAATCCTAATTACCTTTGAGTGTAGATACACTCTTATATTTCAAAACATCTATCTTAAAAAAGAATTAAAGTAAAACTGTATCTTAAGATACAGTTTTATATATAAATCTTTAGGGGCTGTAGTAGATTAGAACTGTGATAGTCTACTACAGCCCCAAATATTTTAAGTGTAAAAAAGGGCTTGTTAGCCCCTCTTACTTTTTAGGTTACAGGTGCAGGGTTAAAAACTGCCAATGAGTTATGAATACCCCAATGGTCAGACCAAGTTTGTTGTTCACCGCTTGCAACTCGTAGGATCATTTCGAAGAGTTCCCATCCAACTTGTTCAATTGTCTTCTTGCCAATAGCAATGTCACCAGCACTGATATCAATGAGATCATACCAGCGGTTAGCAATAGTATTTCGACTAGCCATTTTAATCACAGGTACTGCTGCAAGTCCGTATGGTGTTCCACGGCCAGTCGTGAATACTTGTAATGTAATACCCGAAGCCATTTGCTGAGTACCACAAATAAAATCACTAGATGGCGTTGCTGCGAAAATAAGACCCTTTTTAGTTGGTTTTTCACCAGGAGAGAGCACTTCTACAATTGTTGAGCTACCTGATTTTGCTATAGACCCCATTGCTTTTTCAACAATATTGTTTAAACCACCTTTCTTATTGCCAGGTGTAGTGTTTGCACTGCGATCAACTTTACCAGCAGCTAAATAGTCATCATACCATTGCATTTCACGGATCAAATCCTTGGCAACTTGTTCATTTTCAGCACGAGGAGTTAATAAGTGAATACCATCTCTTACTTCTGTTACTTCGGAGAACATAACTGTTCCCCCACAACGAACAATAAGATCAGAAGCAAAACCAACAGATGGATTTGATGTAACACCTGAGAAAGCGTCACTGCCACCACATTGCATACCAACCACTAAATGAGAAGCTGATACTTCCTCACGTTGTCGCATATTTAGTTTTTCTAAATGTCTTTGTGCAACAGTTAAAATATGATCAACCATGCTCTGAAAACCATTATGGCGTTCATCTTGTAGTTGGATGATATCTTGATCTTCTAATGGGATACGTTTATTTTCGGCTGGAATGTTCAAAAGTCGTTCAGGTTGCATCTTTTCACAGCCTAAACTTACAACCATAACTTCACCACCGAAATTCGGGTTGAGTGCCAAATTATGAATAGTTCTGATAGGTACAATCGCTGCTGGAGCATCAATAGCTACGCCACAACCATATAAATGATTTAGCCCCACAATTCCATCTACATTTGGATATTTGTGAAGTAATTCACGTTCAACAATTTTAACTACGTGATCAACAATACCTTCTACACAGTTAACACTTGTAGTAATTGCTAATAAGTTTTTAGTGCCAACAGAACCATCTTGGTTTTTATAGCCTTTAAATGTATAGCCTATCAAGGGTTCTAAATTTGGTGTTGGACGTGTAGCTAGCTCAAGCTCATCAAGTGATGGTGAGTCTGGCATACGTGTTACAGCTTCATTGACCCATGACCCAGCAACTAAGTCTTTATTTGCATATCCAATAATTTCCCCATAACGCATAATAGGGTCATTTTCTTTTAAATCAGTAAGCAAAACTTTATGGCCTTGTGGCACGGCCTCAACCAGCTTAATGTTTTGTTCTTCAACAAAAGTTTCAGATGCTAGACCACCGTCGTTCACCACGATTGCAACATTGTCTAGAGGGTTAATTCTGATGAGTAGTGGTTTTTGCATAATCTTTCCTTGAGTTAGTGCTATACCTAAGAGCTGATATTTAAATATTGGCTCTTAGGAAAAAGGGCGAATTAATTAGATGTAGACTTCAATTGGAAACGTTCAATTTTACCAACCATAAATAGATAGCAAAGTAGAGCGATAACAGCATGAATACCAACGAATACTAATGCGCCATTAAATGAGCCAGTTGAGTTAATGATGTAGCCAATAACAATAGGGATCACAATACCTGCAACGTTACCAAAAGTATTAAATAGCCCACCAGAAAGACCGATCATCTCTTTTGGTGATACATCAGACATTACCGCCCAGCCCAAAGCACCGAAGCCTTTACCAAAAAATGCAAGAGACATAAAGAAAATAATGGCTGTATGTGAATCTACGTAGTTACAAATGATGATTGTTGTTGAAAGCAACATCCCGATAATAATTGGTAGTTTGCGAGCAAAAGTAAGGGATTTGTTCATTTTGATTAATCTATCAGAAACGATACCACCCAAAATTCCACCAATAAATCCACATAACGCTGGAGCAACTGCCGCAAAGCCAGCTTGTAAAATTGTCATGTGACGCTCTTTTACCAAATAGACAGGAAACCATGTTAAGAAGAAATAAGTTAGACAGTTAATACAGTATTGAGCAATGAAAATACCTAACAACATGCGTGAAGATAATAATTGTTTAATATCTGCAAAAGATGCTTTTTTCTTAGTTTGAGATTGGTCATTATCCTCCCCCATTAAAACTAAACCACCACCTTGTTTAATGTATTCCAGTTCAGCAGGGTTCACTCTTGGGTGTTTTACAGGGCTATAAATTACTTTTAACCAAATAAATGAGATAACGATACCTAAACCGCCCATAACCCAAAAAATTGATTGCCAGTGAATTTCGGTAACAAGCCATCCCATAAGTGGAGCAAAAGCTACTGTTGCAAAATATTGAGCAGAGTTGAAGATTGCTGCTGCTGTTCCACGCTCTTTGGTAGGAAACCATGCGGCAACAATTTGACTGTTGCCTGGGAATGCAGGGCTTTCAGCTAGACCAACAAGGAATCTTAATAGAAACAATACACTAACGATAATTCCTGTGCTTCCAAAAATATCAGAAAAACCTAAAAATACTGTGAAAAGAGACCATAGGAAAATACTGACGAAGTAAACTTTTCTTGCACCATATTTATCTAATAACCAACCACCTGGAAGTTGCCCGATAACATAGGCCCAAGAAAATGCTGAAAAAATATAGCCCATAGTGACTGTATCAAGACCAAGTTCTTGGCTCATTGGTGATGCTGCCATCGCTAAAGTAGCACGGTCACCATAATTGAGAGCAGTAACTAAGAATATCATTGCTAATATGTAATAGCGTGTTTTAGTGTGCCCAGCTCTTCCAGCTGATATTGTATTTGTTTGTAAATTTTCCATATACACAAACCCTTCTCTATCCGTACCTAATTTGGATGTAACAAATTAGAGTGACTTCAATGTCTTAATTTAATTGAGAAAGATACTTCACTAATAATCATGAAGTAGATTTTAAGAGTCCTTAAAGAGTTTAAAAACCCAAGGATGTAAGACATCTTATGATTATTTCTTGTTTAATTGCAATTTTTTTTTAATGGAACAAAATATTTTCTTGGTATTTTATTGAAAAATATAAAAGTAACTTTGTTGTTTGATGTCTTATATCAAAATCAACGATTACATCCAACTTATTTTTCAATAATAAGTTTTTGTAATTAAAGGTAATATTTATTTTTTATGATATATTTTTGATTTAGGTCTTGCAACTTCAGATATTAGTTATATGATGTCTTACAACAATGAGCTAATATGGAGAGCTATTTAATGGATGCGCTTGAGTTAAAGAATATTATTTCTGATGGTTTACTTTCATTTCCTGTAACGGACTTCGATAAGAATGGTGATTTTAATAAGGCTACCTATCAAAATCGTTTAGAGTGGTTAGGGCAGTATGGTGCGAGCGCATTATTTGCTGCTGGTGGTACAGGCGAATACTTCTCTTTAGTTGGAGATGAATATTCAGAAGTGATTAAAACTGCGGTAGATACATGTAAAGGCACTGTACCTATTATTGCTGGTGCAGGCGGCCCAACTCGTCAAGCGATTGCTCATGCTCAAGAAGCTGAGCGTTTAGGTGCGCATGGTATTTTGCTTATGCCACATTACTTAACTGAAGCAAGTCAGGAAGGTTTGATTGAGCACGTAAAGCAAGTTTGTGACTCTGTCAATTTTGGTGTTATTTTTTATAACCGTAGTTATTCACTTCTTACTACTGATTCACTGCAAAAATTAGCAGAAATGTGTCCAAACTTAATTGGGTTTAAAGACAGTTCTGGTCAAATTGATATGATGACACGTGTAACTCACACTCTTGGTGATCGTTTATCATATCTTGGTGGCTTACCGACTGCTGAAGTCTTTGCTGCACCATATAAAGCTTTAGGATGCCCAGTATATTCATCTGCTGTATTTAACTTTATTCCGAAAACAGCAATGGAATTTTACAATGCAATCCGTAGTGGTGATTCGGCAACAACGGATCGTTTAATCGATGATTTCTTCTTGCCATTGATTCAAATTCGTGACCGTAAGGCTGGTTATGGTGTAAGTATAGTCAAAGCGGGTGCAAAAATCGTAGGTTACGATGCAGGTCCAGTACGTCCACCATTAAGTGATTTAACTCCAAAAGATTATGAAGACTTAGCTGCATTAATTGCACCTTTAGGTCCACAGTAATTTTTTAGATTCAAGTATTGGAGAATCAGAATGAGCAAGAATAATGGTCAGCAATTTATCAATGGGCAACGTGCTTCAACAAATGCACCTGCAATTGAGAGTATCGCTGCTGTAGATTATCAACCAACAGGTTATTTGTTTAGTCAAGCAACTTTAGAGGAAGTTAATCAAGCCGCTGAAGCTGCATATCAAGCATTTATGAATTATAGCCAAACTTCAACAGCAGATCGTGCTACTTTCCTTGAGGAAATTGCAACACAAATTGAAGCACTTGGTGCTAATTTACAAGAAGTTGCCTCATTGGAAAGTGGCTTACCACTTGCTCGTCTTCAAGGTGAAACAGGCCGTGTAACAGGTCAGTTACGCTTGTTTGCTCAATTGCTACGTCGTGGCGATTTCTATGGTGCACGTATTGATGTTGCATTGCCAGAGCGTAAACCATTGCCACGTGTTGACTTACGTCAATGTAAAGTAGGTGTAGGTCCTGTTGCCGTATTTGGTGCAAGTAACTTCCCGTTGGCATTCTCAACTGCGGGTGGCGATACAGTCGCTGCCCTTGCTGCGGGTTGTCCAGTGGTGTTTAAAGCACACTCTGGCCACATGGCAACGGCTGAATTGGTTGCTGAAGCGATTGAAAAAGCAATTGTTGTATGTGGTATGCCAAGTGGTACTTTTAATATGATCTTTGGCTCACGTGTTGGCGCTGATCTGGTTAAACATCCTTTGATTCAAGCAGCTGGTTTTACAGGCTCACTTGAAGGGGGGATGGCACTATTTACGTTAGCTCAAAATCGTCCGCAGCCCATTCCTTTCTTTGCTGAAATGTCGAGCGTGAATCCTGTTGTGGTATTACCACAAGCACTTGCTACTCGTGGTGAGCAGATTGCGCTGGATACTGTTGCATCATTTAATATAGGGTGTGGTCAGTTCTGTACCAAACCTGGTTTAATTTTAGGTGTGAAGAGTCCTGAATTTGACCGTTTTGTTGCAACATTGGCTGAAGCAACTGAAAAAGCTGCTCCTCAAGTGATGTTGAATGAAGGGACGTTAAAAAGTTATAAACAGGGTCTTGCTAATTTAGCAACAGAAGATGGCTTTGATGTGATTGCAAAAGGTCAAGAAGCAACTTTAGTTTCTCAGGCACAGCCTCATTTGGTGAAAGCAGACCAATCTGTTTTACTTTCAGGTAATCCGAAATTACAACACGAAGTATTTGGTCCAATGTCAATTGTGATTGCAGTTGATGATCAGGCAACTTTGTTGAAAGGTATTGCAGCACTTGGTGGTCAATTAACAGCAACGATTATCAGTGATGATCAGGATGCTGAACAAGCTAATCAATTGCTTCAAGCATTTACACACAAAGCTGGTCGTGTATTGTTTAATGGTTTCCCGACTGGGGTAGAAGTCAGTGATGCTATGGTGCATGGTGGACCATTCCCTGCAACTAGTGATGCACGTGGTACATCGGTTGGTACAGGTGCTATTGAGCGTTTCTTACGTCCAGTTTGCTACCAAAATACACCACAAGCTTTATTGCCAGATGCTTTGAAAGATAGCAATCCATTACAGATTACTCGCTTGGTGAATGGTCAACTCACTAAAGACCAACTGTAATTTTTCTAATACAACTCAATGATTACATTGAGTTGTATTATCCAAATAGAGGTAGAAATGGAAAGTTTTAACTGTAGTAATGCTAAAGCAATTCTTTCGATGTTGATGGATAAAGCAGCTTCAGGACAACCAGTAGAAATTACCCGTAAAGGTCGTCATTCAGCAGTTCTTATAAGTAAAGATTCTTATGAAGCTTATAAAAGAGCTGAGTTTGATACCAAATTTCCAAACTTAGATAAATCTTCTCAAAAGTTGTGAATAAAGTTAATATTTTTGTTTTAGGTGCTTTGGTGTTTCTAATAGTGGATTGTAGTAAGATGACTTTCTAAATAGTCTTTGTGATAATGAGTTCGTCCTAATATGTCTAGTATGATTAAATCTAGATCAAAAAAACTTAGCCAAGTGGTCGTGAATGAATTAATTGATAAAATTCAATCTGGTGAATTAGAGGTTGGGAAGAAAATTCCAACTGAGCTTGAATTAATAGTTCTATTTGAAGTTAGTCGATCCGTTATTCGTGAGGCAATAACTGAGTTACGTTCTTTGGGCTATGTAGAAACCCGCCACGGAATTGGAACCTTTGTTAAAGAACAAATAGTTGAGCAAAATTTTCTACTATCTAATGCTAGTCTTGAAACTATAACTGACATCATATCTCTATTAGAATTACGCATGAGTTTAGAGTCTGAGGCTGTATTTTTAGCATCAGAGCGACGTAATGAAAATAATCTTTCTAAAATGAAAGCAGCATTAGATGATTTTGAACAGCACATTTCTTCAGATAAAAATGATGGAACTATTAATGCTGACTATAATTTCCATATTGCAATTGCAGAAGCTTCGGGTAATCAATATTTTGTTGACTTTCTAAAATATCTAGGTGAAAAGATAATTCCTCGAGCTAGACTAAAATCCATTGAGGCAGTATCTTCAAATAGAGAAGATTATCTTCGAGTTGTTCATAATGATCATGTTAATATATATAATGCTGTGTTAGAACAAGATGGTTTGCTCGCTAGACAAACAATGAGAGCACATCTTTCAAAGAGTATTAAAAAATTTAAGAATGAATAGCCACCGATTTTGTAGACACCTTTTAGTTAGATAAAATGGCTAATTAACGAGGTGCTTATGAGCAGTAAACGATACCCTGAAGAATTCAAAATTGAAGCAGTAAAACAAGTCACTGAGAAAGGTCATAGTGTGGCTGAAGTTGCTACACGTTTAGGAACCACTACACATAGTCTGTATGCTTGGATCAAACGTTATGATCCACAGCAGCCCAAGACAACAGAATCTAGTGATCCAACTACAGAATTAGCGAAATTAAAAAAAGAGCTGCAAAGGGTCACTGAAGAAAGGGACATATTAAAAAAGGCCGCGGTGTACTTCGCAAGCCAGTCCAAATGAGGTACGCCTTTATTCGGGACAACCAACATATATGGTCTGTTCGTCGTTTATGTTCAACGTTAGATGTTCATCACAGTGGTTATTACGCCTGGTTAAAGAAACCTACCAGTATAACTGCGAGGAAGCGGCAACAGCTTTCAGGATTAATTAAACAGTTCTGGTTGGAATCTGGCGGAGTCTACGGTTATCGCAAGATTCATTGTGATTTGAAAGACGTTGGCGAAAGTTGCGGTATCAATCGAGTACATCGACTCATGAAGGCGAATGGTCTCAAGTCACAGCGTGGCTATCGCAAACCTAGAGCTAATGTTAGTACTCCATCGATTGTGGCTCGAAATACTTTAGACAGACAGTTTAACCCCACCCAGCCCAACCAGTTGTGGGTGACTGACATCACTTATATTCGCACTCATGAAGGATGGCTGTATCTTGCAGTAGTAATCGACCTATTCTCACGGCTAGTCGTTGGCTGGTCTATGAAGTCGAGAATCACAACAGATCTGGTTTTAGATGCTCTACTGATGGCTTTGTGGCGAAGAAGCCCAAAGAACAAAGTCCTGATTCATTCTGATCAAGGTAGCCAATACACCAGTCATGAATGGCAGACATTTCTCAAGCATCACAACCTTGAAAGCAGTATGAGCCGGCGTGGAAACTGCCATGATAATGCTGTTGCTGAGAGCTTCTTTCAGCTGTTAAAGCGAGAGAGGATCAAGAAGAAAATCTATGTGACAAGAACTGAAGCAAGGTCGGATATCTTTGAATATATAGAGATGTTCTATAACTTAAAACGCAGACATGGTTCCAATGGTCAGCGTTCTCCATTAGATTATGAAAAGGCCCATCAAAAGATGGTTATGTGTGTCTAGAATTTTGGTGGCTATTCAGAAATAGAATATATTCTGTATAAACTAATATTATATGCGGAGTTAAAATGATAGGCATTTCAACTCCGCTGTGACATTATTGTCGAACAAGATTTTGATCTTTTCCCTGAATATTTTTATTGATATTATCCTCTAAAATATTAAATAATCTTTGCTGTGCTTCATTTGTTGCCCATCCAATATGTCCAGTAACAATCACATTATGGTTTGTTTTTTGTAGATTTATTAATGGGTTATCTATCCTAGGCGGCTCTTCTTCTAAGACATCAGTGCCGTAACCAGCTAAATGACTATTATTCAATGCAGAAATCACATCATTAGTATTTACCAATCCTCCTCGACCAACATTAATTAGTATACTTCCACGTTTCATTTTTGATATTACAGAGGAATTAATAATATGCTTAGTATCCTGATTTAATACGCAGTGTAGAGAGAGAACATCTGCCTGCATTATTGCCTCTTCAAATGGAACATAACCTTGTCGGCATATTGGTGCATTCATATGTTCACTAAAAATAACATGCATACCAAACGCTTTGGCTTTTTCGGATAATGATAAACCTATTTCCCCCTTTCCTAAGATGGTTAATGTTTTACCTTTCAGTTCACCCATTGGTGCTGCTAAACAAAATGAACTATTTTGTTTAGCCCAGACATCATCTTTAATAGCATTTACTTGAGCATTAAAGTTTTTAATTAAATTAATCATTAGTGTAAATGCGTGTTCAGCCACGGCATCACCAGCATATCCTCGGATATTACACAACTTAACTCCATGTTTCTTTAATAAGCTTAAATCGACATGATTATAACCAGTTGAACATAAAGCAATTAATCTTAAGTCTGGGTTATTGTGTAAAACTGTTTCATCCACAACTAAGTCACTGATAATAATTACATTTTGTCCTTTTACTGTTTCAGAAAACTGCTTCTGATTTAATTGATGATGCTCCGTATATTCGACAGGAAAATCAAATTTAAATTCTTTATCAATGAGGACATATTTTTCTGCACATGTAACTTTGAGCTTTTGCATAGTTGAATAAAATAAGATATGATGTAAGACATCATACAACAAGTTAGATAGTATGCCTAACATAATTATTTTTAATTAAAGATGTTTGTATTGATATAAAAATTCTTTAAGTAAGGAAGCTTCAAGTTGAAATCAAAAATTTTAGTTCTTGTATTAAGTTCTTTAATGTCTGTAGCCTATGCGGGTCCAGTGTTTTATGGTGAAATTGACGTAAGCGTCGATTATTTGCCAGAAAATAATTCAACCCGATCAGATAGAGATGTTTGGGAGATGAGTTCGAATAGTTCTTATCTTGGTATTAAAGGCGAGGAGAAGCTGTCAGACCGTTTAAGCGCAGTTTATCTTAGCGAATGGTCAATAAATGCAGATGGTGATGGTACTGATTGGGGGCAAAGAAATCGTTTTGTTGGTTTAAAAGATAGCCAATGGGGGACTATTAAGTTTGGTAAACATGATACATCTGTAAAACAACTATCTAGTCCTGTTGATACTTTTAATAATTATGCTGCCAATAAAGCCGATATTGGGAGTATTCTTCCAGGCGAAAACCGTATTGATAATGCTGTGGTATATGAATCACCATCATTAAAAATGTTCAACGGTACGATTAAATTTAATTCTTTGTTTGCCACAGGAGAAGCATCGGGTATTAAGCAGACTAATGGTGGTTCCAAAGTTGCTGGAAGAGGATTTGGTGATTCTTGGTCAGCGGCAGTTACATACGATAATTCCTTTTTAATGGCAGGTTTAGGTTACGATAAGGCTATTCCAAGTTTATTTCTTGGACGTGGTTTTTTAAATTCATCAGACCCTGAGCTAGGAGTTGCTCCAGCTTCAGCAGATAACTTTGCAGCAGCAAATATAATTCGTGCTATTGGACGTGTAAATCCTTTAGATGGATTTTTCATCAAAGCTTTAATTCAATCAGCGGAAGTTGAGGATGCTTTAGGTAATGGTGTATTAGCTAGTACGATTGACAGTTCAGATGGATGGTTAATAGGTGCTGAATATAACTTACCTAATTTGCAAAAATGGACAATCAAAGGTCAGTATAGTCAAAACAGTACTAGTTTTAAAAATGCCAGTGATGATTTCAATGCCAAGCAAATAATGGTTGGTGGTGATTATGCTTTTAACAAACAGGTTAAAGCCTATGGTTATTTAGGTTATTTAACCCTTGATCAGGCTGATAATAAGGATAAACAATCTTTAGCAGGCTTAGGGCTAGAATATAAATTTTGATTTTAAATTACGGTTGTGGATTAATCTGCAACCGTAATCTAATAAATTAAGTGTATTATAAAAAACAGTAAGAACTTAGCGTTTAAATTGTACTAGCTCAAACCTGATGTGGGTCTAGGATTTTAGACCACGCCTATAAGTGATAATCTACTCCCCAATAAGCATGGGAAATGCTTGTTTTTGGAGTCAACCATGACACGAAGAAAACGTCGTAATCATTCAGCAGAGTTTAAAGTTAAAGTTGCTCTCGCAGCAATTAAAGGCGACCACACACTCGCTGAACTTTCTACTCAATTCGACTTACATCAAAACCAAATAATTGATTGGAAAAATCAACTGCTTGAGCAATCAATCAATATTTTTTCACGACCAACAGTACAACAAGAACCTGAGATTGACCTCAAAGCTCTACATGCCAAGATAGGACATCAGGCATTGCAAATTGATTTTTTAGAAGGTGCGCTCAGAAAAATAGGGCAGCTGAGCGGCAAAAAATGATCGATAAGACCCATCAACTTTCGGTACGACAACAATCGCAATTGATTCAAATCAATCGCAGTACGTTGTATTACAAGCCCAAAGAGATTTCATCAACTGATTTGAGTTTGATGCGCCTGATCGATGAAATTCATCTCGACTACCCCTTTATGGGCAGTCGAATGATACGAGATATGCTACAGTGTCAAGGGGGCTTTGTTGCACAAAGATTTGAAATGCAAAGCGCCCCTAATTGAGCCAAATTTAAGGCGTAACTTGGGTAAGTGGTCGACCTAATTCCGTAAATCTGTTAAGGACTGCTACACGTACATGGATCTCATTCACTTGGCTATCAAAACTCCTTGCACTGAGTTTATCTCCTAATAATTTGATGCAATGCATCTTAGTTTCAACCAAACTTCGCCGATGATATCCTGACCATTTTTTCCATAGTGTCCTGCCTAAACGTTTAATTGTTCGAAGTAATTCATTTCGCTCTAGCGAGCTACTCTTTGTATCTTTCCATGGTTTCGCATTTTTTCTAGGTGGAATCACCGCATGCCCTTGCCGATCTGCAATGACCTGACGGCATTGCTTGGGGTCATAAGCTCCATCGGTATAAACAGAGTCAATCCGCTCATCTTGTGGAATCTGATTAAGTAAATCACCAAGCACCTGTGAATCACTGACATTATTGGTTGTAAGCTGAACTGCTCGTATTTGCAGGGTTTTGGCATCTATACCAATATGTAGTTTACGCCATTGGCGACGATATTCAGGTCCATGTTTCTTGCGTTTCCATTCGCCCTCACCTAGAAACTTCATGCCTGTAGAGTCCATGAGTAGATGCAGCCCATCGCTACTTTTTTGGTAGCTGATTACAATATCAATATGCTTTTGTCTTCTACAAAGCGTGGTGTAATCTGGAGCTATCCAATTTAATCCGCAAAGTTTAATCAGACTTTGCACAAAGCCAGTAACCATACGTAAAGACAGACGGAATAAGGATTTAATCATTAAGCAGCATTGGATGGCTGCGTCGGAGTAGGTTTGATTTCGCCCTTGTTTGCCTTTTGATGGCGCATACCATTGCGTAGCAGGATCAAACCAAATGGCAATATTTCCGCGACTCATGAGTGCTCGGTTATATGCGGGCCAATTGGTTGTGCGGTAGATTTTGTGTGTAGGCTTCTTCATTTGAAAATTATATCGCTGAAAAAGCCTTTACAGATAGGTTTGTGCAACAAAGCCGTTCTAAGCTAAATAAATCTTTGCCACATTTTTTGCCACACTTTTTTTAATGGCTATCACAAACTATCATATGCAAGTAATTGAATAATAGATAATTCAATAACTTATATTAGATAGAAATTGATAGGGTTGAGTTCTAGTGAGTTCAACTCCCGCCACCCCACCAAAATTCTTGTTATAAATCAGCCGCTTATTTAAGTGGCTTTTTTATTGCCTAAATTTTATAAGCAATTTAAAAGATCAAATCAAAACTAGAATGAATGCGCTCGATTAATAAATGCTTCGACTCTGACAAATGGGTGTTTTTACGAACCATCAGTTGGGTTTGAGCCGTGTTGCACAGTTCGGAATCAATAGTTAAGGCAACGGCCTGACCTTCTTTAACTGCATCTGCGATATCTGCATAGCGCATGGCAGAAATCCCATGTCCAGCCACCACATAATTTTTTAAGGCATAAATAGAATTGGTGGTCAGGCCAATATTCAGGTTCACTTGTAAGCGTACCATTTCACTGTCGAGTAGCTGACGAAAACCATGCCCTACGGGCATTAAGGCAAATTTATAGGCTGAAATTTCAGAGAGACAAATACGATGCTTGAGCTTGGCAAGAGGATGACCGGCAGGAACAGCCAGAATAAAAGGTTCTGTTTTATGAGCAATGGTGCTGATGTCTGTATGAAATGGAGGATTATACGCCAATCCAATATGCGCCAGGCTGTCCACAATATGTCGTACCACATGCTGGGCACTCATTAATTCTAACTGGATTTCAAGATTTGGATATTTATGATGCACATGTCGAAGTACATCATAAATCATGTGTTGCATATAACTTTCACTTGAAACAATGTTCACTTTGCCAAGTTGAGAAGATTGCAGCTGAAATAAACTGTCAAATAATTCATTTTCACGATTCTTATTTTCCTTGAAATACTCAAGTACCAGATAGGCGGCTTCAGTCGGAATAATATGCCGCCCCTTACGTTTGAACAGGTTTATTTTTAGTTCAGATTCAAAGAGTTGAATTTGTCGGCTCATGGCGGACTGTTCAATATTCAGGATATCTGCCGCTTTGCGCATCGAACCGAACATCATCACCGTATAGAAATAACGCAAACGCTTTTCATTGATTCCGTTCAGTGGCGCAAGGAATTGCAAGTTTCTGTCCATAAAAACTCTGATGCCTTAAAAGCATCAGTATGCCGAATAAATTACATTGTTATCAAGTCAGGAGCATGCTTACATGGATTTTGAACAATAAGAAGATCTAGATAAAAAGGAGTTTTAGATGGATTTAATGACCTCCCGTCAACAACGGTTAGACCAGATTTACAAGAAAGTAAGCTGGCGGCTACTGCCATTTTTATTGCTGTGTTATTTCTTTGCTTATCTGGACCGGATCAATATCGGATTTGCCAAGTTACAAATGCAGCAGGAGCTGGGCTTTAACGATGCAATTTATGGCATGGCAGCCGGCATATTCTTTTTAGGTTATGTACTGTTTGAAGTGCCAACCAACCTGTATTTTGAAAAAGTCGGCGCCAGAAAAACCATTACCCGCATCATGATTTTGTGGGGCCTGACCTCCATGTCGATGCTATTTGTCACCACCCCGCAGATGTTCTATGTCTTGCGCTTTTTACTAGGTGTATTCGAAGCCGGTTTTGCCTCAGGCATGATTTTCTATCTGACCTATTGGTATTCTGGTGCACGCATGGCACGCGTGATGGCGATTGTCATGCTGGCCGGGCCACTGGCTGGCATGTTAGGTGCGCCGTTATCGACACAAATTATGAGTACTTTTCATCAGATTTATAATCTTTCTGGCTGGCAATGGTTATTTTTATTAGAAGCTGTGCCGACCGTGCTGTTGGGCTGCGTAGCATACTTTTATTTAACCGATCATCCTTCACAAGCAAAATGGCTGTCCCAAGAGGACAAAGCCTTATTGGTGAAAGAAATTTCGCAGCATCAGTCTGCAAGCGGTCATAGCAATTTTAAAGCGGTGTTGAAAGATCCCTGGATTTATTTCATGGCCTTGGCCTATTTCACCATTATCTGTGGGATCTATGCGATTGGCTTCTGGCTGCCATCTTTATTGAAATCGGGCGGTATCCAAAATTTGCAGATGATTGGCTGGCTGGTGGCGATCCCATATTTATGCGGCGCAATTTTCATGATCATTTTTGCCCGCAGCTCGGACAAATGGCAGGAACGGAAATGGCATTGTGTAGTGCCGACGGTATTGGCCTGAGTCAGCTTGATGTTGTCGGTGATGAGTGCGAATTTCCTGCTGTCCTTTATTGCGATCTGTACCGCAACGGCCTTTATGTTTAGTGCCTATACCATTTTCTGGTCAATTCCATCGAAATACTTAAGCGGTAGTGCGGCAGCAGGCGGAATTGCCCTGATTAACAGTATTGGATTACTCGGTGGTTTTGTCAGTCCAAATATTATGGGCATAGCGCAATCAATGACCGGTTCCATGCTGGCAGGCTGGTTCACGATTGCTGTGATCATGATGCTCGGTGGCGCTTTCCTAATTTATGCCTTCAGACTGAAAAAGCAAGCTGCGCCTCAGCAAACAACACGCGCCGCCTTAATCGTCGATAAATAATCAATACGTAGCATAGGAAGGATTCAGGATATGAAGAAAATCATCATTGCGGGCTTTCAACATGAAACCAATACCTTTGCCCCGACCAAAGCAAGCTACGCGGATTTTGTCCAGGGTGGGGGATTTCCGCCGCTTAGCCGCGGCGCAGATATCCTGAAATTTCGGGAACAGAACATTCCGATTGGCGGTTTTATTCAACAAGCGGAACAATTCGGGTATCAACTTTTACCGGTGATCTGGGCGGGCACTTCACCTTCAGCGCATGTAGAGCAGGACACTTACCAGCGGATCTGTGATGAAATTATTGCAAGCATCCAGCAGCATCCGGCAGATGCGGTGTATCTGGATCTGCATGGTGCTATGGTCAGTGAACAGGTGGATGATGGTGAAGGCGAATTGTTAAGACGGGTTCGTGAAGCAGTTGGGCCGGATATTCCGGTAATTGCCAGTCTGGATTTCCATGCCAATGTCACGCAAGCGATGTTTGCCCATAGTGATGTGCTGATTTGCTATCGGACCTATCCGCATGTAGATATGGCCCAAACCGGACAACGTTGCGCTCAAGTGTTGGATCAAATATTCCGGGGTAAAAAGCTGCATAAGCAAATGTATAAGCTGCCGTTTTTGATTGCGCTGAATGCACAATGTACCGAGCTGGAACCTACCCAGTCTTGTATGAATTTACTCGAACAGCTAGAACAAAATAATCCTGTCCAGATGAATTTCACGCCGGGTTTTCCGGCGGCAGATTTTGCCGAATGTGGTGGTTGTATCTGGGGCTATAGTGAAAATGCTGTGCAGTTAGATCAGGCCATGCAACGCTATATCGCCCATGTGCTGCAACAAGAAACGCATTGGAATATGGGTTTTTTATCACCCGATCATGCCGTGCTGCAGGCACTTCAACTTTATCAACAGCATCATTCGACCAGACCCGTGGTGATTGCAGATACTCAGGATAATCCGGGAGCCGGTGGTGATTCGAATACGACCGGGATGCTATCGGCGCTACATCGGCATCAGGTTAAAAATGCACTGATTGGGCTTATTGTTGATCCTGCGGTGGTGCAACAAGCCTATCAGCTTGAGCTTGGTCAGCATTTTTATGCGAAATTGGGCGGAACATCAGGTATTGCGGGGGATGCTCTATTTAGCGCTGAATTTAAAATCAAAGCCTATAGCGATGGGAAATTCAGCTATGGCGGGCCCATGATGCATGGCGTTGAGGCGGATATCGGCCCGAGTGTATTACTGGAAATAGATGGTATTGAAATTGCAGTCAGTTCCTACAAAGCCCAGTTGCTCGATCGTAATATGTTTAGAATTTTTGGTGTTGTGCCTCAAGATAAATCGATCATCGTGGTGAAAAGCTCGGTACATTTTCGTGCAGATTTTCAGGACATGGCTGCTGCCATTTTAGTCGCGAAAGCGCCTGGAGCCATGAAAGCAGACCCGAATGACCTGCCTTGGCAAAAGATTGATCCTGATAGACGGCTTGTGCCGATGGGCGAAAGTCTGGCGCAACGTGATCAGCCATTGCGTCGTACGGTCTAACATTTAACTAATATCCAATTAACACCCAAGCGATTGAACAGGCGAGCTCTATCATGATCTAGCCTGTTTTTTAATGAAAGCTCCCATTCCTTGAACTCAAGAGAAATTTAATACAATTTTCTGTTACCTGATCCCGTGTCTGGATCTGTTATTGATTAAATTCACTGACACCGACTTAAGCTAGCTCATAAAAGTGGACAGGAACTCAACATTCTTTTCAAATTCAACAAAATACCTATAATTCCAATTAGAAACTTGTTGTAAATTAAACCTTAGGGAAAAAATAAATACAGTTTTGACTTTCTTATTTTAAATTAGACGAATCAACCGGAGATTCTCATTGCGCGCTGCCCGCTATAAAATTTTGCTCATTATCGTATTGCTACTGGCAGTAGGGTTTGCTCTATTTCGTTGGTGGCAGGGGCCAGTGGTGCCTAGTTATACGCTGAGTGCCATGCCGCTGGTACAAAATGTTGTTGCGACCGGACGTGTTGCGACAGTTTCACGTGCCCAGGTAGGCAGTGAAATTAGTGGTGTGGTTCTGCAACGTCTGGTGCAGGAAGGCGATCAGGTTAAACCGGGTGATCTGCTGGTGGTATTGAAATCGGATGAATTGCTGGCCCAAGTCAGACAGGCCGAGCTGGCATTGACCGAATTGGCAAGCAGCCGACGGCCACAGGCTGCAGCAGAACTGGCCAGTGCCAAAGCCCAGCTGGAGCAAGCCAGCCGAGAAGCTACACGTCGACGTAATGCAGAAGCCGGTATCCTGTCGAGGGAAGAAGTCGAACAGGCTGTGGAAGCAGAAAGAGTCGCGCGCAATAATTATGAGACAGCTCGGGTAAAAGCAGCCGTATTGGCTGCGGGTCAAGTCGAAGAAGCGTCGCTTCGGGAGCAGCTTGCAGTGGCACAGGCTCAACTGGCCAAAACCAAGATTCGGGCTGCGGTCGCCGGCACAGTACTGACACGCGATGTCGAGCCGGGTGATCTGGTTCAGCCGGGACAAACTTTATTTACCATTGCGTTAACAGGGAATACAGAAATCCGGGTACCGCTAGATGAGCGGAATTTACCGCAACTGGCCTTGCAGCAAAATGCCACTGTGATTAGCGATGCCTATCCGGATCAGTCTTTCCCGGCCCGGATTAACTTTATTGCGCCAAGTATCGATCCACAGCGAGGTACGGTAGAAGTCAGGTTAACTGTCAATCCCGTACCAGATTTTCTGCGTCAGGACATGACGGTATCGGTGAATGTCGAGACGGCCAAACGAGCCCGGGCACTGGCTATTCCAAATGATGCTTTAAGCAGTATCAAGGGAGATAAAGCCGTGGTCTTAATGGTACGTGATGGAAAAATACAGCGTCAGCAGATTACTTTGGGCTTGCGTGGCCTGGCCATGTCAGAAGTGAAATCCGGGTTGAGCGAGGGTGATCAGGTGTTGGTAGATGCCGAATCTTCATTGGAGGATGGCACCAGAGTTCGCTTAAAACCACACCAGAGTTCATTACAGAATTCTGCTGATATGGCCAATAGTAAAAATGAATTACCGGTGAACTTCGATTGAAAAATTTATTCGGGCGGCTCTGGATCGAATGGAAAATCGCGGTCAGTTTTTTGCGCGAGGGTCGCGCGCAGTCCATCATGATCACCATCGGGGTTGCCGTGGGCGTAGCGGTGATCGTCTTTATCACTGCGTTGATTCAGGGGCTGCAAGCCAATATTGTTGAACGAACCTTAGGTACACAGGCTCATATTCGTCTGCTGTCACCGGATGAAGTCAACCGGATTGTGTCACCTCCCGCCGGAACAGTGCAATTATTGCAGGAAGACAAACGGGCACAGCGCCTGCGTTCGATTAACAATTGGCAACAGATTACCGAAACACTAGACCAGTTGCCTGTACTGACCTCCGTCTCGCCGGTGGTGTCGGGGCCAGCTTTTGTACAACGTGGTGATGCGATCGAATCAGTGGCCTTGGTCGGGATGAATTTAGAACGTTATCAGCAGATCATTCCATTAAAAGAATATTTAATCAGTGGCCAGTTGCGGGTCGGCGCGGATGATGTACTGATTGGCAGTCAATTGGCCAAAGACCTCGGTGTTCAGGTCGGCAGCAAGTTGCGACTCGATACTGGCCAACAGAACAGTGCTTTGGTGAATATTGCCGGTATTTTTGAACTGGGTGTGCGCGAACTGGATGCGCGTTATGTATATCTGGATCTCAAGCAGGCACAGTCCTTACTCGGCCTGCCAGGCGGGGTAACGGTGATTGACCTAACCATTGCCAATATTTTTGAAGCAGACCAGGTTGCCGCACAAGTCGGACGCCTGACCTCATTAAAAGCCGAAAGCTGGATTGAAACCAATGCACAACTGATGAATGCCATTACTGCACAAAGCCTGTCGACTAATATGATTATTGTCTTTGTCGCAATCTCGGTGGCTTTCGGGATTGCCAGCGTCATGTCCGTCAGTGTGGTGCAGCGCACCCGAGAAATTGGTATTCTGCGGGCGACAGGTGCAACCCAATCGCAAATCCTGAGGGTTTTTCTGTTTCAGGGCGCAATCTTCGGCTTGCTCGGTTCAGTGCTGGGCAGCATAGTCAGTTATGGCCTGGTGTGGGTATTTAATAATTTTGGTCCGGGATTATTCTATATTCCGATATCGATTGAACTGGTGATTTTGGCATTATTGTTGGCGACATTAACAGGCGTACTGGCTGCAGCGGTGCCATCACGTCGGGCCGCGGCACTCGATCCAGTGGAGGCGATTCGTCATGTCTGAGCAATCTCAGGAAGTTCTGCGTCTGGAAGCGCTACGCAAGTCTTATAACATTGGACAGCCCAATGAAGTTGAGGTTTTGCATGGCATTGACCTGCGCATTGATCGCAACGACTTTGCTGCACTTATTGGCCCTTCCGGTTCTGGAAAAAGTACCTTACTGAATATTCTGGGACTGCTAGATAAACCAACGAGTGGCGAGCTGTATTTGTTGGGACAACCTACCAGTGCGATGGATGATACCGGCCGTACGGCGCTGCGCGGCAACAGCATCGGATTTGTATTTCAGTTTCACCATCTGATTCAGGCATTTAGTGCACTGGATAATATTCTCATGCCTTTAATGATGGCGCATGGCAAACCGAATCAGCAGGCAATGCAACGCGCACGTGATTTACTGGCGGCAGTGGGGCTGGAAAAATTTGCCGAGCGTAAACCGAATGAATTGTCCGGAGGACAGCAGCAGCGGGTGGCCATTGCTCGGGCCTTGATTACTGAGCCGGCCTTATTATTGGCCGATGAACCGACAGGTAATCTGGATACCCAGACCGCGGCTGATATGTTTGAACTGTTTCGTAAAGTGCATCGTGAACGCGACTGCGCCGTACTTTTAGTCACGCATGATCCGCGCCTGTCTGCCACTTGTGATCGTACCATCAATCTGGTCGATGGCCGGATTGAAAGTGATTCGAGCAATTCTCCTCAAGATTAAGCTGTACTGTAAGGAGCCAGGAGGGCTAATTTTTTGAAGCGATCGAAAAGATATTTCAGATTTATAGCTTTCAAAAAATGATAGCCATATATGAGATTGAAATAATCTGTAAACAATCTGTTTGTTAAAAAAGGATGTATGCGATTGCCTACATCCTTAAATTTTGATGGTTTAATTTTAATGATCCTGACTTTTAGCTTGATCTAATCATTGAGTGCCGATAAATCCCCCTAATATAAACGTCAGGATGAAGCCGAACTTTAATGGCACTACCGCAAGTTTCCATTTCATCCTGTGAATAAGCCTGATTTCAAAGATTCGATCCGATTTTATTGTTCCAGATTGCTTCTCAGCATCCAGGCAGTTTTTTCGTGTACTTCCAGTCTTTGCGTGAGAATGTCAGCGGTCGGCTGATCATTGGCTTCTTCAATGATCGAAAAAATACTTCTGGCGGTACGTGCCACAGTTTCATGTGCATCTACCAGTAAACGTATCATTTCTTCAGCTTTAGGTACACCTTCGACTTCTTTAATGGAGGTGAGTTTTACAAACTGTTTATAAGTGCCGGGTGCTGCAAAACCTAGAGCACGAATACGTTCAGCAATGATGTCCAACGCATTCCATTGCTCGGTATATTGAGTCATAAACATGTTGTGCAGGCTGTTGAACTGGGGGCCGGTGACATTCCAGTGGAAATTATGGGTCATCAAATACAGGGTATAACTGTCTGCTAAAAGTCTGGATAAACCATCGACAATTTTGGCGCGATCATCATGCGAAATCCCGATATCAATTTTCATTGCTTTAGATTCTTTTTTAGAAGAGGCCATGCTCTTACTCCTTCAAACTTAACGCGATACGGTGTATTAAAATAAAGTCGGATGTATCTGAAGCCCGAGCCAAGAGATGAAATGATCTCTATGACTTTGTATTTGATCTAACAGGCTAAGAGATTTAAGTGGTTATAAGTTATAGATATTAGATCAATATAAAGGCAGGAAGTTTAGTCATTATGTATAAGCAGGACGCGGGATTGTAACTATTTAAATCTGTCAAATTTTGACTATACTTCAGCGGTAGCACGTTAATTTCTCATAGCAAATTGAACTTCTAAAAAGTCCTAATCATTTCAGGATTGAAACATCGTTTTGGGTTATGACGCTTATTTGTGAGCAAGATCACATATCACCATACTGAATCTTTATTTCGAAATATCTCTGTGAAATTTTAATATTTTATTTTAAATAAATAACTTAGATAAAAATTTAAATCATAAATAAACCCGAAATTTATAAAAAATAACACAATGCTGCCTTAATTAAACAAGGCACTACAAACAATAATAAATCTCTTTCTCAAATGCAGTTATGTTAGGACACAGGCGAAACCAATAACAATATTCCCAGAAAAGCAAAAATGCTTCGAGTCAGCATATTCAGAAGAAATGTGAGGCTGATACAGGATCGGCTGTAGCAGATTGACTTGCGGGATGATTTTGATTCGGTAAGCCATGCAATATATAAGCTCAAGCGACTTTGAGATAGACCAAAAATATCTGAACTAAACTCAAGCTCAGCAAGGAATACATCATGAAAATTAAGGCCAATAGCCCCGCGACTGGTAAAGACGGTTTAGACAAACAAAATACCAATAAAAAAAGTGAACAGCTCGACGCATATCGCAGTGATGCGACCGAACAGGCACTCACTACCAATCAAGGGGTTAAAATTTCCGATAACCAGAACAGTCTCAAGGCAGGCGTTCGCGGTGCGACCTTGATCGAAGATTTTATTCTCCGGGAAAAAATTACCCATTTTGACCATGAGCGAATTCCAGAACGTATTGTGCATGCCCGCGGTGTCGGCGCACATGGCTATTTTGAGGCTTATCCGGGGAATGAAAAACTGACCAAGGCAGGCTTCCTGACCAATACCAGTGTGCAAACGCCAGTATTTGTGCGTTTTTCTACCGTACAGGGACCACGTGGTTCAGCAGATACGGTACGTGATATCCGTGGTTTTGCCACCAAGTTTTATACGGATGAAGGTAACTTCGATCTGGTAGCGAATGATGCGCCGGTATTCTTTATCCAGGATGGGATCAAGTTCCCGGATTTTGTACATGCAGTCAAACCTGAACCTCAGACCGAGATTCCTACCGGTGCATCTGCACATGATACTTTCTGGGATTTTGTTTCTTTAGTGCCTGAATCTGCACATGCGGTGATGTGGGCCATGTCGGATCGGGGTATTCCGCGTAATTTAAGAGCCATTCAAGGCTTTGGTGTACATACTTTCCGTTTTATCAATGCCGAGAATAAAGCGGTTTTTGTGAAATTCCACTGGACGCCAAAACAGGGTCTCGCCCAACTGGTCTGGGATGAAGCACAAAAACTGGCGGGTAAAGATCCGGATTTCCATCGTCGTGACTTATATGAAGCGATTGCCTCCGGTAACTATCCGGAATGGGAGTTGGGTGTACAGGTCGTTCCAGAAGAAGATGAGATGAAGTACGACTTCGACTTGCTGGACCCAACCAAAATTATTCCGGAAGAACTGGTGCCGGTGACGCCGATTGGCAGAATGGTGCTGAACCGTAATGTTGATTATTTCTTCGGTGAAACCGAGCAGGTGGCATTCTGTCCGGGACATATTGTGCCAGGACTAGATTTTACCAATGATCCATTATTACAAGCACGTCTGTTCTCCTATACCGATACTCAGCTTAGCCGTTTAGGTGGTCCAAACTTCCACCAGATCCCAATTAACAAGCCGGTTTGTCCATTCCACAATAACCAGCGTGACGGTTTACATCAGCGTATTGTACATACCGGTCAAGCCAGTTATGAGCCGAACTCGATTGACAATAACTGGCCGGCTGAAACCCCGCCAGCAGCACAAGGCGGTGGTTTTGAAAGCTATCAGGAACGTATTGATGGACACAAGATCCGTCAGCGTAGCGAATCATTCAGTGATCACTTTAGTCAGCCCCGTCTTTTCTATCGCAGCCAGACGCCGCATGAGCAAAAGCATATTGTCGATGCCTATGTCTTCGAGCTGAGCAAGGTGGAGCGCAAATATATTCGTGAGCGTGAAGTGCTTGAAGTGCTCTGCAATATCGATCTGGATTTGGCACAGCAGGTTGCTGACCAATTGGGTATTGAAATTCCAGCAGAGAAAAAAGCAGCAAAATTGCCAGAGGTGCAGATTTCACCACGCTTATCTTTCGAGGCATTCAAACCTGAAGATATTAAGGCACGCAAAATTGCGCTACTGGTGCACGACAAGGCCAATGAGGCGAGTATCAAAGCTGTTCAAGCCTGGGCAGAATCAGAAGGTGCTGTGGTCGATGTACTGACCCCAAAACCGGGTCCGGTACTGGGTCTGCAAGGTGGGGTGATTCCTTCCGATGGTATGCAAAAAGCCGAGCCATCCATCGCCTATGATGCTGTGGTGATTGCTGACGGTGATAATTACGATGTGGTGATGAAAGATGGTGTGGCGACTCATTATCTGCTGGAAGCCTACAAGCATTTAAAACCAATCGTGTTCCTGGGCGATAAAGGCAAGCTGATTGAACATTTACGCTTGGTTAGCGATGAAGGAACTCTGGCAAACGGACAGTTTGCAGCAGTACAAGATAGCTTCAAGACTTTGATCCTGAACCATCGTGTCTGGGCGCGTGAAGCGATTGCAGAAGCAATTCCTGCCTAAACGATCTAATTTATATTTTAGAGGATAGAGGCTCCGGCTTCTATCCTGATGGTTTTAAAATGGATGAAGAGATGGTGAGACCGGATGTCAAAAAGTTGTTGGCTCAAGCACAACAAACCAAATGGAGCAGAGAGCAGGATATCTATCTCATTGAGCATAATCATTTGCCTCTAACTGAACTGATGCAACAGCTCTGTTTCAATGAAGAAGAGATTAATACACGGCGTAAGGTATTAGGGCTGACCACACGTTTAAAACAAATGCGCAAGCTTTCTCATTAACTGACTTTAAAAACACAACAACATTATCCGTATTTTATGAGGAACCGCATGCAGAACCTCGGTTCAATATTACAAAGATTTGAAAACTCTCCTCTGGAGCTACAAGAAAAAATTCAGCACACTTTAATGGAACTGGTGGCGATTTCCGAACAGGTGCCTTATCCCGCTTCCGGAGCCACCTTAAAACGCTGGCAGATGCTTAGTCAGGTTTCGGCAAGCAATCTGACCCTAGGCAAATTGTTTGAATCCCATCTGGACGCCTTGGCCATTTTGCATGAATTGAATATTCCGGTAGAACAAAAAGGCCTATGGGCAGTATGGGCGGCAGAAGGTGGACCCAAACCTTTAACATTGCAAGCAGGAAAGCTAAGCGGAATTAAGCCTTGGTGTTCTGCATCGGTCTGGGTGCAACACGGTCTGCTGACTCACCGTGATGAGCAGCAATATTCACAATTACTGATTCTAGATTTGTCGCAAGAAGGCATTCAGCATCATCAGGATGCCTGGCAGGCAGTGGGCATGCAGCATACCTTGACTGCCCGGCTGGAACTGGATCATGTTGAGGTGGAAAAAGTCGCAGCTCCAAATGCCTATCTGGATCGGCCCGGATTCTGGCATGGCGCCGCAGGTGTGGCCGCGTGCTGGTATGGCGCAACCGTGCGTTTGGCTGAATATTTAAGACAGGCAGTATTGTTAAAACCGCATGCCTATAAGGCCATGTATCTCGGTGAAATTAGTCGGGAGCTTTTAGCGACACAGTCCTTATTTTATCAAGTTGCTGCATTGATTGATCAGCAACCGCAACACGCACATGAGTTAAAGATTCGTAGCCTACGTGCTCAGGTGGAAGCGACTGCCTTAAATGTACTAACTCATGTAGGTAAGGCACTTGGTGCTGGGCCGTATTGTGAGCATCCGCATTTCGCTCGGCTTGCAGCAGATCTTCCGGTATTTATTCGACAAAGTCATGCTGCATTTGACTTGGAGCGGATTGGCGAGCTGACTGCACAGGAGGAACAATTATGGACGTTATAAGACATGAGATTGTAGGGGATCGTGTCATCCATGGTGAAGGCACAAGACTTGAAGAATGGCGTTCCTGTCAGATCCTGCAACAGATGCCGGAATTTGATATTCCTAAGGTTATTCCTCTAGATGCCAGAGTCTGCATCATTGCCCCTCATCCTGATGATGAAATTTTGGGCTGTGGAGGCCTGATTCAGCGTCTGGACAAACTTGGCTATCAGATCATACTTTTTGCCGTTACCAATGGGACAGCCAGTCATCCCGGCTCTAGTCTGTATACTCCCGAAGAGTTGAACCAGATTCGTCCTGCTGAAACGCGAGCAGCTTTAGAAGCGTTACCTTTAAAACAGAATATCTTGCGGATCGCTTTAGATATTCAAGATGGCAAGGTGGCCGAACAGCGGGATGTGTTGCAACAGCATCTGCAATCTTATCTGCAACCGAATGATGTGTTAATTAGCACATTTGTTCATGATGGACATCCAGATCATGAAATTACGGGGCAGGTCACACAGCAGCTGGCCACTGAACTTCATTTGCCCTGTATTCAGGTCTTGATTTGGGCATGGCATTGGGCAACACCTGGAGATACCAGAATTCCCTGGACCGTCGCTCATCAACTCAAATTAACTGAGGAAGAATTACAATATAAGTCTCGAGCTGCGCGGTGTTTTAAGAGCCAGATCGAGCTTGATCCGACGATAGATCAATCACCGATTCTGCCAGAGCAGGCATTACAACGTATTTTACAGCCCTGGGAGGTGTATCTGTATGAACAGTAAAGCAGCCTATGATCAGGAATATTTCGATGCCTTATATGCACTGAATCAGGGAGATCCCTGGCAATATGAACAGCGTTGGTATGAACAGCGCAAACGGCAGATTTGTCTGGCGATCTTGCCGCACTTGCAGTTTGACTCCGCGATTGAGATTGGTTGCAGTAATGGCATCTTTAGTCAGGAACTGGCGCGGCGGACAAATAGCTTAATGTGTCTGGATGCCAATAATACTGCGATCCATTTGGCACAGCAGCGTTTACAAGCTTATCCGCATGTACAGGTGTTACAGCGGATCGTGCCAGATGATTTGCCCGAACAGAAATTTCAGCTCATTGTCGTCAGTGAGATTTTATATTATTTGAACCCGATTGCTCTGCAACAGGTGCTGACATGGCTGCATACTGCACTGGAACCGGGCGGATGTATCTTGAGTTGTCATTGGCGCGCGCCAATCTCGGGATTTAGCCTAAATGGTGAAGATGTCCATCAATATCTTAAAGCGCATTTGAACTATGCACATCGTTTAAGTTTGCAGGATTCCGATTTTTTGATAGATCTCTGGATGAATTCAGCGCAATCCGTAGCAGAGCAGGAGGGCTTAAGATGAAAAAAATCGGTGTGGTGATTCCGGCCTGTAATGAAGAAGCCTATATTGAACGCTGTCTGTTAGCCTTAAAATCAGCACAAACTTATTTTTTTCAATATTTTAAAACAATAGAAAATCTTCCTGAAATCCAGATTCTCGTGGTCTTGGACCATTGTACTGATAGCACCGCCGTTAAAGTTGAGCAAATGGGCATTCCGGCTATGAGCTGCGACTTCCGAAATGTCGGTAAGGCACGCCATTTGGGGATTCAGCAAATGATCGAGCAGGGCTGTGACTGGATTTGCTGTACCGATGCCGATTCATTTGTACAGTGTGACTGGTTTCAGGTGATGTTAGAGCATCAACCGACCGATGCGATTTGTGGTGTGGTCGAGCTGGATCAATGGGATCATTTAAGCCGGAAAACCCGTCAGGCTTATCTCCGACATTATCAGGACAGCATGGGACATCGGCATGTTCATGGCGCAAACCTGTGTTTTAAAGCTTCGGCTTATATACAGGTCAATGGGTTTCAGCAACTGGACTGTCATGAGGATGTCGATTTCATCCGTCGTTTAGAAAAAGCCGGCGCGCAGATTGTCTGGTCGAATCAGCTGAGAGTCACCACCAGTAGTCGGCTCAGCTCAAAAATTGCCGCAGGTTTTGCACATTTTCTACAAAAACTTGAGCTTAAGCAGGCCGCGAAAAAACCGATCAGCCTATGCAAATAAAAGCATAAAACTATAAATTTTATACAATCAGATACTTGTAAAAAATCTTAAAATTCGTGTCTAAAAACTATTCCATTTAAATTTATTCTGTTTATAATTCACGCAAATTCAGCCCCGCAAACTTATACATTCTAGCTATAAGTCTGTGGGGTTTTTCTATGGATGATCGGTAATGGATGCCTGAGCCTTCTTTTTTGGTAATACAATGTTCAATCAAACACTGCTTTCTCGAATTCAGTCTCCATCACCATATCTATGGCAGAAAATAGCGACTGCGTTGTGCTTCTTTAGCTTGGGCTTTAGTACTGCGGCTTGGGCACCCTTAATTCCATATGCACAGCAGCGCCTGTTATTAAATCATGCTGATTTTGGCCTGTTATTGCTGTGTGCCGGAATCGGTTCAATGCTGGCGATGCCGCTGGCCGGCCGACTGGCCAATGCCTTGGGTTGCCGTACTGTTTTGGCTGTAATTCTCAGTGCATTTTTGTTCATTCTGCCTGCTCTGGCTTATAGTCCGAATCATTTAATGATGGCCATCAGCCTGTTTTTCTTTGGTGCCAGTGCCGGGGCTTTGGGCGTGACTGTCAATATTCAGGCTGCACAGATTGAGAAAAAACTCGGTAAAAGTTTAATGTCAGGTTTTCATGGAGTGTGTAGTTTAGGTGGTCTAGCAGGCGTACTGGGCATGACCATGTTAATGGGACTTGGCTTGGCGCCTTTAACCGGTGCGGTGATTGTCAGTGTAATTTTGCTGCTTATTGTCTTATTCGCTGTTCCTTTAAGTTTGGGTGCTGAGCCAAAAACAGCGGTAGAAGAAACATCACCAGAACAACCGGTAAAAAAAGCAGCACCGACCTGGGCAATTTTAGGTATTGGTCTGATCTGTTTTGTGGCTTTCCTTTCGGAAGGTGCAGCTATGGACTGGAGTGGTATTTATCTTGCTACTGAGTTCAGCCTGCCTGCGGCGCAAACCGGTTTGGCTTATAGTTTTTTTGCGGGTTTGATGGTGTTGGGACGCTTTAGTGGACACCTGATTATTCAGCAGTTTGGTGAAAAAAATACGATTCTGTTAAGCGCACTCTTGGCTGCAACCGGTTTATTAACCGTAGTCTTTGCACCAGTCTGGCAAGTAGTGTTAGTGGGATATGCGATTTTAGGTTTAGGTAGCGCCAACATTGTACCGCTGATGTTTTCCCGCGCAGGACGTCAGAAAACTTTGGCTTCACATGTGGCATTGTCTTATGTATCGGTATTTGCTTATACAGGTTCATTGATTGGACCGGCATTGGTTGGCTTCGGTAGTGAAATCATCGGATTGAGTCTGGTATTTAGCGTGATTGCGATTGGTCTATTGAGTATTGTGATTTTGAATCATTTCACTGCAGACCCAAGCGAAGTACAACAAAGCGAAGAGATTGTGGCTCCTCTTCAAAATGAAACACCAGCTTAATGCTGGTGTTTTTTTTTACTTAAAAATTTAGGCATGCATACTGAACTGGTTTGAAACTCCTGCAGCCACCGGACGATAGATCCGCAAGCTTTGTGAGTTTTTCAGGTCAGTAATAAACTGATCACGCCAGCGAATAATATCGAAATTTTTCAAGCCTTGGCTTAAATAACGATAGCGCTCTAAACGTTCTGATTTAGACATGCGCAGCGCCTTCTTCAAAGCTTTAGCCATACTGTCATGCTCATAAGGATCGACCAGTAAGGCTTCTTTCATTTGTTCAGCAGCACCGGCATATTTAGATAGAATCAAGACACCCGGATCTAAAGGATCCTGTGCAGCAATATATTCCTTGGCGACCAGATTCATACCATCCCGGATCGAATTTACCCAGCAAATATCTGCCTTACGATACAGTTGCATCAATGCCTCATGGCCCAAAGTATCATAGCTGCAATCGAAAGGTAACCAGTCCGCTGTGCCATGCTGGCTATTAAGTTCATGCACGGCAGATTTAAATTGCATATACAGGTTCTTATAGGTCTTTACATCCAGTCGGCATGGACAGGCAATTTGTAATTGCTGGAATTGATTTTTAAACTCTGGCTGATCTTCCAGTAAGCTCTGCAACGATCCGATTTTTTCCAATAAGCCTTTACTATAATCAATCCGGTCAACTGAAATGATGGTTTTATAAGGCTGCACTGTATTCAGATCAAACGGAAGCTTTTCTGGATGACTATCTGAGGCCTGATTTTGTAGTTGCACAGGATGCACACCAATCGGATAGCATTTTACATGAATCTTTCGAGATTGATAATTCAGGATTTCATTGTGACGATGCTGCACTTTTAAGGTCTGTTCGAGGAAATTTAAACAGTTTTCCTGATCGCGAGAGGTCTGCAAACCCAGTACATCGTAGTTGGCCAAATGATGTGCCAGATCGCGATGGGCGGGTAAAGTCTGCCAGAGCCTTAGTTCAGGAAAGGGAATATGCAGGAAAAAGCCAATACGGTTACGCATGCCCAGTTTACGGCAATAATGCGCCACGCTTAAAAAATGATAATCATGGATCCAGATAATATCATGTGGAGATGCTACCTGTTTCAGGTGCTTGGCAAAGCGTAAATTGACATCCTGATAGATCTTAAAATCCTGCGGCTGATAATCTACAAGTTGATGCTGATCGTGCATCAGTGGCCATAATGCATTGTTGGCAAAACCACAATAAAAACCTTGATATTGGGATTCAGTCAATGGACTCGTGTGATATTCAACATTTTGATGCTTCAGGATTTGAAACTTCTGCTCTTTTGTCTGGTCAACTCGGGATCCATTCCAGCCAACCCAGATACCGCCTATATCCTGCAAAGCATCCTGCAATGCCACCGCTAATCCACCTGCCTGTGTATTGTCTGACTTAGGTAGATTTACACGATTTGATAACACTATGAGTTTCGACATGTAATTTCTCCAATAATAATTGTTGTTGTGCTTTCAGTATTTCTAAAAATTCCGCTAGAAAAGCCTGTACTTGAGTCACGTTTTCGAGGCGATGTTGTGCCACGGTGTTGCCTGTGCCGACTTTGATAGAGCAGCCTTTGAATGTGTTGATGACTTGGAAACCGGCTTCATCGGTCAGGTCATCGCCGATAAAAATGGGGTAATGATCACTTAAGTGATATTGCTGAATGATTTGGTGGATGGCTGAACCTTTATTTGCACCTTTGGGCACCAGTTCAAATACAAACTTTCCAGCCTTAAGTTCAAAATCCTGAAAATGAGTAAGACAATTCAAGGCAAATGCATGCACTTGATGCTCTAAATAGGGATGTTCACGAAAATGCAGGGCGATTGAATAGTCTTTAATTTCTATTCGTGTCTGAGAAATATTATTACTATGTTCTGTAATATAATCTTTTAATAATTCAAACTGTTCAGGATTTAAATCAATTAACTTGCTTAAACGCGATTGATAGCTTAATTCCAGACCGTGAGAGCCGGCAATATTCCAGTCAAATGGATAAATAAGTTTTTGGGCTTGTGCAATTGAGCGACCGGTCATTAATACTAGCTGAATATATTGTTGTAACTCTTTTAAGGTATTTAAGGTTTCACTCTTAATTATACTTTTTGCTGGATCTGGGTGGAATTCAGAAATGGTTCCATCAATATCAAGAAATAAAACAAGTTTGTGAGAATAAATAATAGGTTTGAGCTGATTTAAAATCACTTGAGGTAATATATAAGAAGATGTAGCAAGTGAATCTTCTAGGTCTTGATCTTCTTTGAGAATCGACATAAATACTACCTAAGCCTCTGAAATTAAATTGATTTAAAAGTTAAAACTACCTGAATGTTCATTGATCTGATTAAATTTATAACATATTTCATTTAACAGACTGGCTTTAAGTGCAGAAACGAAACACTTTTAACAAGTACAGTTACTTTGTAAGATTTAGAAATATTTTGGTAGAAATCCAGTATTTTTAATAAATTTTAAAAATAAATTATAAGGATTTTATATTTTAAAGTTTTCTTGGATTGATTGTTTTTCAGGGTTTTAGATAATAAGATTTATTATTTAATCGTTATTTTTGAATGTGTATTTTGTAATTAATTTTTCAGAATATAGTATTTATTATTAATTTGTATTTTATTTTTTAAATATATGGGGAGATGTAATTTTGAGATATTTTTAAATATAATAATTTAAATAAATTTATAAATTGGGCATATATAATTAAAATTTTTAGCTTAAGTTTATGAAAGTTAATAATTTTTAAGATTGGCTAAGCTGTCTTAAAAGGAAAAAATACTAAAATTGTCTAGAGGGAAATTTCGTATTATTAAATTTTCCCGGGACTAATTGGAGAGCTATACAATTTAAACAGCCTCTTAATTTAGCATCTCAGATTATTTTTTAATTCTTATTGGTAAATTTTATCAGAGGATAAAAAATCGAAGAAAGACGAACTCCAGTTCTATGACTGAACTCTCAAAATAACTTGAATATTCTTTTTTTGAATCGAAGCGTAGGTGTTAGATGAAGTTGAGCTAAACAGAGAGAAGAGATGTAAAGGTGTCATCGCAAGGACAGAGTAGATACAAAAGACCGAAAACAGATCATTAGTGATCTTACATAGGTTACAAAACTAAATGATGTTTCAATTAAACAGAATTTTTTGCTCAAATGGATATGAGCCAATTTAAAATCAGTAAATGATGACAGAAGAGGAAAGAAATAATTTTTTGAAAAAATAATAAAAGAGCAATCAAAGTGGAGAAAAGCTAAGGGTCGTATCCTATAAGTTAAGAAACCCAACTCAGATACAACCCATCTATTTGCATAAGAGAAAAATACTCAAATTTCTCGCCACACTTCATTTTTGTCTTTTAAAGGAATGGTAAAGTTAAAGTCATCATCATTACTGACCAGAAGACTGGTTGGAGTCTGCATCACCACTTTCAAAACAGTACCTGCTTCAAAACTAATAGGGGCGCAGTTTTCTTTTTCTAGAGTCACCGGTTTAAGTAATTCAATTACCGAACTTTCCATAGTTTTTTCCAAAATAAGATTACTTTTCGATAATTAAATCATAGCATAATTTTCGAAAATTTAACCGTTTCTTCAAAAACTGAGAACTTGATCAATGACTTATTCAAATAGGAGAAGTACTCTAGTTTGATAAAAGATACTCAGGAGACGTGCAGTATGCCTGATGTTCATCCTGTTCTTGCAATGCTCGCAAGTATGAATTTCTTTTACATAAACCCGACAGATAACAGGCATAAAAAAGTCTATCAAAATAACGAAAGGTCAAAAACATGATGATTTTTCTGTTTTTTGATATCGCTCGGCTAAATGATAAAAATCGAGAATATAAGGAAAATCATAACGCAGAGCTGAATGATAAAAATAATTTTCTAGAGACTCGATATCTTTCTATCATTTTTTACACTAAATTGAAAATTAATGCTTTATAACAGTAAAAATCTAAAATAAGAATAAACTATGCGTCATTTGGATGACCAAGAGACATAAGGAGAACTGGGTCGGCATGTTTAAGTCATTTTTCCCGCAACCCGTCTGGTTTTTTAGCAGCCTGATTTTGTGGTTTATCATTAATCTTGTACTTTGGCATAGTGGCGGATCAGGATGGGGAACCTATCTGGGTTTTCCTGAAGGTTATTCTGATGAAAAGCTTACAATCGGTATCGAGCGTTTCTGGTCAGCTCAATTCATCTGGTTCTATCTCTGGTATTTCATTGCAACTACGATATTTGCGCTGTTCTGGCAATGGAAAGCCAGACACCGATGGCAGTGCTGGTCGGTCTGGGGCTCGGCATTTATTCTGTTTAATATCTGGTTCGGGGTACAGGTCAATGTCGTATTAAACGAATGGTATAGCCCGTTTTATGATCAGATTCAACAAATGCTCACTAAGGGTGGTGGGGATGTTTCATTGCTGTATCAAGGCGCATTAACCTTTATTTATATTGCGATGGTTTATGTCACTTTAGCGGTATTTAATCTGTTTTTTGTCAGCCATTATGTCTTCCGCTGGCGTACCGCGATGAATGATTATTACACTGCACATTGGGAGCAGTTACGTCATATTGAAGGTGCATCACAACGTATCCAGGAAGATACCATGCGCTTTGCCAAAACCACAGAGCAGTTGAGTGTTTCCTTGATTGAAGCGCTCATGTTACTAATGGCATTCCTGCCGATCTTATATCAGCTCTCTAGTCATGTGAAAGTTTTACCGATTGTAGGGGAAATACCGCATGCTTTAATGTGGGCCTCGATCGGCTGGGCGGTATTGGGTACGGTCATTTTAATGGTCGTGGGAATGAAATTGCCCGGACTGGAGTTCAATAACCAGAAAGTTGAGGCAGCCTATCGTAAAGAGCTGGTCTATGGCGAAGACTATGCTGATCGCGCACATCCGCTGACACTCCAAGAACTGTTTAGCCGGGTACGCTGGAATTATTTCCGGTTGTATTTTCACTATGCTTATTTCAACATGGTTCGGATCTGGTACTTGCAGTTAGACAATATTTACGGATTATTTATTCTGTTTCCAAGTATTGCAGCAGGGGCAATTACTCTTGGTTTGATGATGCAAATCCTGAATGTATTTGGCAAAGTGCGGGAATCTTTCCAGTATCTGATTCTGTCTTGGCCGACGATTATTGAACTGATGTCGATCTATAAACGCTTAAAAGCATTTGAATCACATATTGATTAATTTTTTCTCATATTATTATCCTGCTTTATCAGCCAAACAGTTTTAGGTTTGGCTTTTTTTAGGGCGAGTTAATTTACAAAATCCAATGGAAAATATCGATCTGACCGTTGGTCAGATGACTTGGGTAAATCGTGTGAGAACCTCCCAATATTGGGGTATTCAGATATTTTTTTCTTGTCTAAAATCCTAAGGGCCAGCCAAGATGGCGTTTAATTTCCGATGGTTTGACGTATAAAAATAACAAATGTACGTTGAGGAAATTATTCTTATGCTGATCTTGTTCAGGCAATGTTATAGCGGATAAAAGGTAAATTTATTACCCATTATAATAAAGGTCTGTAGCGTTCCCTGAATAAGCCGCCGGAGAAGGACTCACCGCTTTCTTCGGTTTTTTATGTGTTTTTTCTATCTTTTTCTTGAGTCCTGAATGGAATTGTTTATTATTTGAACTGATTTAAAAATGATACTTGTGTCAATTTTTATCACATGAAGCTTGGCATAATCAGCAAAGTTGAGGCTGATATGTGCCTTTTTACCATTTAAATATTATAGTTATCAATATCTTGTGTTTGTTGTTTTGTGCTATTTAAGCTATGTTATACGGGATTTTGGGGTTGAGATATTTGCTGTGAAGCTAAAAGTAATAATTCTAATAATAGGGGCAGCAGCTTTAGCTGGATGTAATAGCGTGAACCGGTTGAAATCAGAGGTGTTACATCCTTTTGCCAGTCCGGAAGAACTAATTGTCAAACGGGCTTTGAATCAACGTGATGGTAGTGCAAAAGATTATGTTTATCTTTGGGGACAAGCCCAGAAAAATAACACGACTCAGGCCATGTATCCGCGTTCGATACTGACGCAATATTGTCATGAACAGGGTGGTAAATTTTCACTGCTGTATAAAGGTAATTTTAGTGCAGTGGCAGATGTTGCCCAGCGTAAACGCCTGAGTGCCAATCGGGGTGTTGTGCAAGGTAGTGGTGCCTATCAGTGTCGTATGGATGACCTGACTGAAAGCTGGATTGTCTCGATTGAGCCAATTTCTGAACGACAAGTTGATAAAACTAGCCAGACACGTAGTGTTCGACTATTCACCCAGGTCATGAGTCTTTCTCAAGCAAAAAACTTTTATCGTCCAACTAAAGCCAGGGTTGCTGTGGAGAAAACCACACCTGCATCGATAAAAACCACGACTTCTCCTAAGACTCCTGCCGCAAAGACGACAAATGAGCTGAAGGAATCAGCACGTAAAGAATTAGAGCGAAAGGAATTAGAAAGAAAAGAGCTTGAGAAAAAAGAAGCAGAGAAAAAGCAGCTAGCAGCGGCATCAGCTCGAGCTGCGGTAGCAGAAACACCGCAACAACATCAGATGAAGATTTACGTGGCAGCGCGACGTGATATTAACAGTGGCAAGAATCTGAATAATGCCTGTAACAACGCCCAGCGTGCCTATAACTACGGCAAATTGCAGGGCACTGAGGGAACACGTGTCTATACTGAATCAGGGATGCTGGTAGCGCGCTGTTTAACCAGTGTGCCGAGTTATAGCAGCCGTTTTTCCAATGCCAAAGGTCAGGCGGTAAAAATTTTGCAAAACCTGGCCAATAATTATAATCATGCCGGAGCAAAGAATATGCTCAGGCAGGTGAAGTAGGACTATTTTTTCCTTCTTAATCCATCCTCTTTCGAGCATCCTTAAAATACATTCTGAGGATGCTTTCACTCGCCTTTTTTTTAAAGTGGCGTCTTAAAAAATGCTGAACAGAGACGGGGATTTCTAATCTCAAACTCACATTTACACTCAATACACCTAATCAGATATCGGTCTTTTGCCCGTGGCTTGTGTATTGCCATAAATTACAGAGTAATAACACGGGCAAGGTGCGAGTCTATGATACAAAGTAGCTGATTGTTAAAAAAGAGATTCGCTTATGTCACGCCAAACTGAGGTTATCCGTCGCAGATTTACAGCTAAAATTCGGTGGGGATTAATGGCAATGGCCTTGATGGCTACCACCCAAATGGCTATTGCGGGGCCAACCGTCGAGCAGCTGAGTAACTGTCTGGTGAAATCCACCACAGCAGCAGATAAAACAACGGTGCTGCAATGGACCTTTGTTGCCTTATCTGCACATCCGGAATTGAAGAAATTCAGTAATGTGAATGAAGCACAAAGAACCCAGCTGGATAAAAATTTAGCCCAAGTATTGCAGCGTATATTGGTAGAGCAATGTTCTGCACAGACCAAAGCGGTAATTGCTGCGGAAGGCGTACAAGCGGTGGGTGACAGTTTTCAGGAACTTGGACGGATTACCGGTGAGGAAATTTTAGAAAATCCTGAAGTGAAAAGTCAGCTTAAAGGTGTGCTGCGTTATGTGGATTTAAATAAACTGGTGGTCACTTTCTTGACACCGGATGTGTGGAATAAGTTGGGTGAGTTAAGAGGGAAATAACTGATTGAATGCATGCGTGCCAGGGTTCAATTATGGTATTTATTATGAATAACATAAATGAAAAGATAGGGGTTGTTATGTTCAAACGCACTGCTTTATTGGGTTTAAGTATGTTTATACTTCCTCCTGCGCTGTACGCAGGGGACAATGATTTGAGTCGGCAATACTCAAATTGTATGGATCGCTCAGGTGGCGTTACTGTAAATATGCTGGATTGTATTGCGGCCGAAACAGATCGCCAAGATACACGGTTAAATAATGCCTATAAACAGACGATGGCATCGCTGAATGCAAACCGTAAAAAACAGCTTCAAGAGGTTCAGCGTCTCTGGATTCGCTATCGTGATGCCAATTGCGATTTTTATGCCGACCCGAATGGAGGGACGATTGCAACTGTAAATAGCAATAGTTGTTACATGGAAGCGACTGCCGCACGTGCGACTGAATTAGAAAATTTAAGAGAAGAGTATTAATTTAAAAAAATCCTCTCCCTAGCCCTCATCCTTTCTTGCGCTTCATTTTAAAGCAGTGCTTTAAAACTTGCTCAGGAGAGGGAACCACGCGTATCAATTGATGACGTGGCAAGTCCTCCTTTGAAAAAGGGGGATTTGGGGGGATTAATGATTACAATAAATCAGGATAAAATTTCTCAAATTCTTTATTCACAGCTTCACCACGCAGCAAATAGCCTTTGGGTTGAATATAACTATAAATTTCGCGTGCAGGTTGTTCATGCCAGCCAATATTAAAAGCACAGAGTTTTGGGAAAAATTGCAGGTGGCTATAGTTCAGATTGTTATGAATCCAATACGCCAATTGTTGCCAGCTACTTTGGTCTTTCTCATAAAGTTCTAAAAATGATGGAATGACAATACAAGCCGTTGCCCCATAACCTTTTGCATCAGGATAGTCCCAAATATGACTGGAAAAGTTTTTCTCGTTCGTTGCGCAGTTATGTCCTTTTTCATTGCCGAGTTGGTTCACGCTTGGAGAGCGATAAGCTGAACGAATCGCAATACGTCCAAACTTGTCTTGGAGTGGCTCTAACAATTGTTGGCAAAGTTCTGTACCTGTACGGATTGCAATGTCAGGATGGTCGGGGAAGTTGGGTACACCGTACCAATTGGCGATTTCGCTATAGAGGAAGTCACGCATAAAAAAAGACTTGGAGAGTTTAATGCGTCCTAAGTCTTCAAGTTTGGCGATGGAGGATATTTTTTTAATAGTCATTATGCATTAGGCTTAGAAGATTGATCATTGTCATTTACAGTATTGAGAATTGATCTTTCGGATTTTAATAAGCTTGTTGTCATTTTTAGTACTTCAGTCGATGACTTAATTTGGTCTTGTATTAAATTCTCTGTAGTAGAGTAATGTTTTTCATCTAATGGTTGCCCAAAGTATTTTAAAGCTAATTCTTTTCTTATTTCATCTTGTACTTGGTCACTAATTGTAGATAAATATGATGGAATTGCCTGTAATTCTAAATGGCGTTGTTCAGCACTGTCAGCCAATTTTCTGTAATGAGTAGCTTGCTTTAAAAAGTACGTTATAAGAAATATCGCAATTAGTGCAAAGGGTATTTTAAAAGTGATAAGAGGGTAGAGTAAATTACTATTGCAATGATATATCCATAGACAAATGAAAGTAGAAACTAAACTTACACCCATTGTGCCATATCCTAAATTTTCGAGTTTTTTATATCTATCAAAATAGGTTTTTTTTGCATCAGCATAGACTTGTTCAGTTGCAATTCCTTGTAATTTACTTGTCACTTGATCAAATTTTAGTAGCTTTTGGTTCGCCAATTCGATTTTTTGATCAATTGCAACTTTAATAATATTATTAATATAGTGGTAGCTATGCCGAAAATTATCAATTAAGTCTAATGATGAATTTATATAATTAATTTGAGTTTGAAGGTTAAGTTGGGAGAAGTTATTTGATGTGTCAGCCTTGATTGCATCAAAAGTAATTCTTACATTTCCTATTGTATCTGATAATAATTTCTTCAGATTATCAAAGGTATCCAGTTCACCTTGATAACTTTTAATTTTATCTTGTAGGCTTCCTAGTTGATTTATTAGTTGCTGTAATTGTGATTCAAGAAGTGGATTTTTAATAATATTAGGATCTTGAAGCTTTTGATTAAAATCATTCGCATCATCTAAGCTTTGGTTGAGTGTATTAAGTATTTTATCCATATATAAAAACCCCGCATTAAGCGAGGCTTTATAACATGAAATCAATTGATTAGTGAATTAAATAAATCAACCAATCAATTTCTTCATCAACTCATTCACTTGCGCAGGGTTGGCTTTACCTTTCGCTGCTTTCATCACTTGACCAACCAGACCGTTAAAGGCTTTCTCTTTACCAGATTTATACTCTTCAACCATCTTCTCGTTCGCAGCAAGTACGTCTTTAATAATCGCCTCAATCGCGCCTGTATCAGTTTCCTGTTTCAAGCCTTTCTCAGCAATAATTTCGTCCGCAGATTTGCCTTCGTCCCACATAAAGCCGAACACTTGCTTCGCGATCTTACCGTTAATGGTATTGTCCACAATACGTGCGATCATGCCACCAAGTTTTTCCGCAGATACAGGAGAATTAGCCAAATCTAAGCCTGCTTTGTTTAAAGCACCAGAGAATTCACCCATCACCCAGTTTGCCGCAATCTTACCTTGTGCAGCACCACCAGCAGCTTTAACGACTTCCTCATAAAATTCAGACATTTCACGAGTAAGTGTAAGCACGTGCGCATCATACTCAGTCACGCCAAAGTCCGCCACGAAACGCGCACGACGTGCCGCAGGAAGTTCAGGCATGGTCGCTTTAATTGCTTCGATTTGCTCATCTGCAATTACTACAGGCAACAAGTCAGGGTCTGGGAAGTAGCGGTAATCATTCGCTTCTTCCTTAGAACGCATTGAACGGGTTTCCATCTTCACAGGGTCGAACAGACGCGTTTCCTGATCAATGGTGCCATCCCAGTCCAGAATTTCCATCTGACGTTCAATTTCAACATTGATCGCCTGTTCAATGAAACGGAATGAGTTGAGGTTTTTCAATTCACAACGCGTACCGAAGGGTTGACCCGGACGACGTAAAGATACATTACAGTCACAGCGGAACGAACCCTCCGCCATGTTACCGTCAGAAATACCTAACCAGCGCACTAAAGTGTGAATTGCCTTGATATAAGCAACCGCTTCTTCAACCGAACGCATATCCGGTTCAGAAACGATTTCAAGCAGCGGCGTACCAGCACGGTTCAAGTCGATGCCTGACATACCTTCGAACTGATCATGAATCGATTTACCCGCATCTTCTTCGAGATGCGCACGGGTTACGCCAATGCGTTTAACCGTGCCATCTTCAAGCTGGATGTCGATATGACCCAAGCCCACAATCGGGTTGTCCATCTGGCTGATCTGATAGCCTTTTGGAGAGTCCGGATAGAAGTAGTTTTTACGCGCAAATACAGACGCCTGATCGATGTAAGCATCGATGCCCAAACCAAAGCGAATCGCAAGATCAACCACTTCTTTGTTTAATACCGGTAATACGCCCGGCATAGCCAAATCAACCAGGCTGGCTTGCGTGTTTGGATCATTACCGAAAACAGTCGATGAACCTGAAAAAATTTTGGTATTGGTGGCAAGCTGAGTGTGAATCTCGATACCAATAACGACTTCCCAACCATCAATCAGGTTGGATTTTGGTTTAGCCGATTTTTGAGCTTGAGCCATTATGCGTTCTCCTCAGCAATTGCAGCGCGTTTTGTATGCCAATCGGTGGCCTGTTGATACTGGTGTACCACAGACAACAATTGAGATTCTGACCAGTAATTACCAATCAGCTGTAAGCCAACTGGCAAGTTATTTTGGTCAAAACCGACAGGCGCGTTAATCGCAGGAAGACCTGCCAGATTTACCGCAAGCGTATAAATATCGCCTAGGTACATTTCAACTGGCGTTAAATCTGCACCAATTTTATAGGCAGTCGTTGGCGCAGAAGGTGCTGCAATGACATCGACCGATTCAAATGCTTTAAGGAAATCTTGCTGGATCAGGCGACGTACTTTCTGTGCTTTTACATAGTAAGCATCGTAATAACCTGCAGACAGGGCATACGTACCAATCAGGATACGGCGTTGCACTTCTGCACCAAAACCTTCTGAACGTGAACGCTTGTACAGGTCCATCAGGTCCACAGGATTTTCTGCGCGATAGCCATAACGTACGCCATCAAAACGTGATAGGTTCGAAGAAGCTTCGGCAGGTGCGATCAGGTAATAAGTCGGAACATAGCTTTCAGTCATGTTGAGGTCGATCTCAACAAGCGTAGCGCCCATTTCTTCTAACTTTTTAAGTGATTCTTCGACACGTGCTTTAACATCTTCAGCTAGGCCGGCAACATTAAAATACTGTTTTGGAATACCAATGCGTAAACCTTTTACTGAGGTAGCGTTCAGGTTCGTGACATAGTTATCTACCACTTGATCCATTGAAGTTGAATCTTTTGCATCATGACCGGCCATGACATTCATCAGGTAAGCACAGTCTTCTGCAGAACGTGCCATTGGACCACCTTGGTCTAGTGATGATGCATAGGCAATCATACCGAAGCGCGATACACGACCGTAAGTCGGTTTAAGACCGGTCAGACCACAGAATGATGCAGGTTGACGGATTGAACCACCGGTGTCAGTACCAGTTGCAAATGGTGCTAAATCCGCTGCCACAGCTGCTGCAGAGCCACCAGAAGAGCCGCCAGGGACATGACCCAGGTTCCAAGGGTTAGCCGTTGCGCCGTAATATGAGTTCTCAGAGGTTGAACCCATCGCGAATTCGTCCATGTTCACTTTACCTAAAGTGACCAGGCCCGCAGCTTTGCCTTTCGCTACTACGGTTGCATCGTAAGGAGAGATAAAATTGTCCAGCATTTTTGAACCGGCAGTGGTCTTGATGCCTTGGGTACAGAAAATGTCTTTGTGAGCAACTGGCACACCAGTCAGGGCAGAGGCATTGCCAGCTTTGATTGCAGCATCGGCAGCATCAGCTTCAGCTAATGCCTGTTCAGCAGTTACCGTCACATAAGACTTTACTTGAGCATCAATTTTTGCGATGCGCTTTAAGTAGTGTTCAGTCAATTCGCGAGATGAAAACTGGGCATTTGCCAGACCTTCACTAAGTTCACGAATGGATAAGCGATGTAAATCTGTCATGAGAAATAATTCTTTACGTTTAATTTAATAAAAAGAATGAACTGGGTAGTAATTACTCAATCACGCGCGGTACGAGGTACAAGCCATCCTGAACAGCTGGTGCAACTGCTTGGTATTGCTCACGATGATTGGTTTCGGTAACCACATCATCACGTAGCGGCTGAGGGTGGTCGAAAGGGCTTTTCAGGGGTTCAACACCGTCGGTATTGATGCCTTTCAGGGTTTCCATCATGCCTAAAATTTTATTTAAACTTTGAGCATATTCAGCAGATTGCGTATCATTGAGAGATAACCTTGCAAGGTTGGCAATGGCTGAAACTGTTTCTGCACTTAAATCTGCAGAATGCTGTGCATCCGATGTAGACATAATATTACCTAATCAGTATTAAAAAAATTCAAATTATCATGCGTTATGATAAGCGATTGACTTGTCCAAATCATCACATTTAGTTAAAGTGGCCACCTTGCGTCCATATAAAGTTTAACTGAGAACGTCCCCGTGATTCTAAAACGACTAATAGGCTTGTTTTCGCCCGATCTTGCCATTGATTTAGGTACAGCAAATACACTTATTTATGCGCCAGGACGAGGCATTATATTAAATGAACCGACGGTTGTAGCCATCCGTCATAGTGGTTCACATAAAATTGTTGCGGCAGTCGGTCTTGAAGCGAAGCAAATGCTAGGTCGTACCCCAGCCAATATCTCAGCGATCCGTCCTATGAAAGACGGTGTGATTGCGGATTTTGAAGTCACTGAGACCATGCTGAATCAGTTTATTCGCAAAGTACATGAAAACCGTTTATTTACTCCGGCACCGCGTGTCGTTGTCTGTGTACCATGTAAATCAACCCTGGTTGAGCGCCGTGCCATTCGTGAAGCCGTGTTTAATGCGGGCGCACGTGATGTACGTTTAATCGAAGAGCCGATGGCAGCAGCGATTGGTGCAGGTATGCCAGTTGAGCAAGCCTGTGGTTCGATGGTGGTTGATGTGGGCGGTGGTACCACTGAAATTGCGATTATCTCGTTGCAGGGTTGTGTTTATGCAGATTCGTTACGTATCGGCGGTGATGTATTTGATGAGCAGATCATTAACTATGTGCGTAAAGCGCATGGCTGTGTGATCGGCGAAACCACGGCTGAAGTGATCAAAAAAGAAGTGGGTATGGCGTTGCCAGATGAAGGTGCTAAACCGCTTGAAATTGAAGTTCGTGGCCGTAACCTCGCAGAAGGTGTGCCTCGTGCGATTGTGGTCAATTCAGACGAAGTGACCCAAGCAATTTCTGATCCATTGCAAAACATCGTGTCTGCGGTGAAATCTGCTTTAGAACATACACCTCCTGAGCTTTCTTCGGACATCGCTGAACGCGGTATCGTGTTAACCGGTGGTGGTGCATTGCTACGTAACCTGGACAAGCTACTTGCCAAAGAAACTGGCCTGCCAGTGGTAGTGGCAGAAGATCCACTATCATGTGTGACTCGTGGTGGCGGCAAGGTACTCGAATTTTTCGACAACCCAAATCATGACATGTTATTCGTAGGCTAAGAAAAGGATCCGGCGGGTGCAAGCACATCTGTTTTCTCGACAACCGCCATCTTTTCGCTCTTTTATCATTGCATTGGTAACATGCCTGGTGGTGCTTTTCTTTGATTGGCGCATGCCGCATGTTGTTCAACCTGCAAGGGATGTCCTGTACGCTGCTTATAATCCTATTTATGCGGTGGCCAGCTATCCGGTATTGTCGCGAGAGTGGTTGAATCAACAAACCAAGTCTGAAGCTCAATTGCGTCGGGAAAATACCGCGATGCAAGCCGAGCTGTTACAGGCACAGGTTCGCTTACAAAAAATCTCTGAACTTTCTGCTGAAAATACCCGTTTGCGTGGCCTATTGGACACGCCGCTGATCATTGATGGACGTATTGAAATTGCCGAAGTGATTGGTACCGATGCCGATCCATTACGACATATTATTGTGATCAACCGGGGTTCGAATAACGAGCTGAAAGTCGGGCAAACGGTACTGGATGACAAGGGTATCATGGGGCAGATTATCAATGTCTATCCGCATAGTAGCCGGGTCATGCTGTTGTCTGATAAGGAACATTCACTGTCAGTGCGCCTGGAACATACTGGGATGCGTGCCATTGTCTCGGGTACGGGTGATCTGGGGCGTTTAAAAATGGAATATGTACCGACCAGTGCTAACATCAAGGTTGGTGAAAAAGTCTATAGTTCGGGCTTGGGACAACATTTCCCGGCAGGTTATCTGGTAGGGCAGGTGTCTAAAGTACAACGGCATAATTCCGGTGAATTTGCCCAGATTGATGTGACGCCTGCGGCTCAACTCGCCGGTGGACATCATGTGGTGGTGTTATTTTCTGATTCATTAGCGATGGAGCAACCGCATGTCAATCGCTAAAATGAAATCCAGAAAGCATCGTGATCCTTTAATGGCTATCGTCATTTCGGTGATTGTGGCTTCTATTTTAATGGTCTATCCACTTTCCTATAATCTCTCGGGCTGGCGTCCGCTGTTTATGCTGATGATCATGCTCTTCTGGGTGTTATGTCAGCCAACCTGGTGCGGGATCTGGTTTGCCTTTGGTACGGGTATTTTTATTGATCTGCTGCTGGATGCACCTTTGGGTCTGAATGCGCTGAGCTTTATCATTATTGCCTTTTTAGCTCGCTTTCTGACCCGTGAACGCCGTATCCTGACCTTTAATAATCTCTGGGTGATTATGGGGCTGGCGATTGTCGCATATCTGCTGATGATCTTTTTTACCCAGATTATGGCTGGCGTGCAATTTTCTTATGCAAGGCACTGGATTCCGATGCTGACCAGTATTCTGGTTTGGCCTGCTATTTATTATGTGCTCAAAAAATGGCGCGTATAATTCTTGCTTCGAGCTCACCCCGGCGCCGCGAGTTGTTACAGCAACTCGGGCTGAGCTTCGATATTTACAGCCCAGAAATTGACGAATCGGTACAAGCAGGCGAGTCGGTCGCAGCCTATGTTGAACGTCTGGCACGAGCCAAAGCAGATGCCGTGGCTGAGTATTATCCAGATGCCATCATCATTGCTGCGGATACCAGTCTGGGGGTGGATCAGGAGATTCTGGGTAAGCCTGAATCCAAACAACATGCGATTGAAATGTGGACAAAAATCTCCGGTCGATGGCATGATGTCTATAGCGGTGTCTGTGTTCGTACAAAGCATGAAAAATACAGTATAGTGGTACGCACACAGGTCGAATTTCAAATCCTGAGCGCCGTAGATATGGAAAGTTACTGGGCGACAGGTGAGCCACTGGGTAAAGCCGGGGCTTATGCGATTCAAGGAATTGCAGCACGTTATATTCCAAAAATACAGGGCAGTTATTCCAATGTGGTCGGCTTGCCTTTATATGAGACAGTACAGTTATTACAGACGGTTAAGGCACTAAATTAACTGCTGAAAAGAATTCTTATAATGTTTTGAGTGTAGTTATGTCTGACGAGTTGTTGATTAATGTCACGCCGATGGAATGTCGGGTCGCGTTAATTGAAAACGGCACGGTCAATGAACTGTTTGTCGAGCGTACGGCTAAGCGTGGCCTGGTAGGGAATGTCTATAAAGGAAAAGTGGTGCGGGTCTTACCCGGCATGCAGGCTGCTTTCGTGGATATCGGACTTTCTCGTACTGCGTTTTTACATATCAATGATATGGTCTGGCCCCGCAATCAACCGACGCCGAATGTCTTTGAGTTACTTCAACCGGGACAAGTCCTCACGGTTCAGGTGATGAAAGATATGCTCGGTACCAAAGGCGCACGCCTGTCTACCGATCTGTCGATTCCTTCGCGTTATTTGGTGCTGATGCCATATGGCAATCATATAGGTGTATCACAACGGATTGAATCTGAGGAAGAGCGCAATCGCTTGCGTTCCATCATTGAGCGGATTCAGGCAGAACATAAGCTGCCGGGTTCAGTGATTGTGCGTACTGCGGCAGAAGGGATTGAAGAAGAAGCCATCGCACAGGATATGGCTTATCTGGCCAAGCTTTGGGAATATATCCAGCGCAAGCAGAAGATTATTGCAGTACCGTCTTTGATCTTTGAAGAATTGCCTTTGCCGCAACGGGTGATTCGTGATCTGGCCAATGAAGAAACTGCTAAAATTTACGTGGATTCACGTGAAATTCATGCCAAATTGCAGGAATTTGTCGAAGAATTTGTCCCGAACATGAAAGACCGTTTGCTGCATTATCCGGGCGAGCGGCCAATTTTCGACTTGTATAATGTCGAAGAAGATCTGCAAAAGGCATTGCAAACTCGTGTCGCATTGAAGTCTGGCGGTTATCTGATGATTGACCAGACTGAAGCCATGGCCACAATTGATGTCAATACCGGTTCTTATGTTGGTGGCCGTTCGTTGGAAGATACGGTTTTTAAAACCAATATGGAAGCGACGGATGTTATCGCGCGTCAGTTACGTCTGCGTAATCTCGGCGGCATTATTATCATCGACTTCATCGATATGCAGGAAGCGCAGCATCGTGAAGAAGTGATGAAACAGTTTGAGCGCATGCTGGAACGTGACCATGCCAAGACCAAGATTACTCAGGTATCAGAACTGGGCTTGGTGGAAATGACCCGGAAACGCACCCGTGAGTCGCTGGAACATCTGCTGTGCGAGTCTTGTCCGACCTGTCAAGGACGCGGTTATGTCAAAACAGCCGAGTCAGTATGTTACGAAATATTCAGGGAGATTCTGCGTTATGCTCGTGCTTATGAGTCACAGAGTGGCTTTACTGTTGTCGCGCATCCGGCTGTCATTGATCGATTATTGACGGCAGAAGCGCCTGCAGTCGCTGATCTAGAACATTTCATTAATCGCGTGATTAAGTTTCAGGTGGAAAATCTATATACGCAAGAGCAATACGATATCATTCTCAGCTGAAATTGTAACAGAATATCGTTAAACACTTGTTACATCTGAAATTTTACAACCGGGCCTTTATTTACAATACTAGATGCATGAATTAGCCAAAGCCGTTTCTCCCAGTTTCAGGCTTAGCAAAAGGGGTGTGTGATGAGTATGAGTAAAGCAGTAATCCATAAAGGTCTAAAACACGTATTAGAACCAAAGACTGTACATGCGGGATATATCGTTGATGAGCGCGGTAATGAAGTTCAGATTACCGCGAGCATGATCCGTAACGTCTGCCATCAATTATTACAACAGTGCCGTACTATTAAAAGCTGATTATATTTGTGCATTGTTTTTAACTTGTCAAAAAATGATTTGGATAGACGTTTAAATAGAGAAGTCATCCAAAATTTCTAAAATAATTTAAAAAGATTCCAAAAAATAAACAAAAGGGACCAGATCGGTCCCTTTATTCTGTGCTCAAAGACTGGCAAAAATGATCAACACCTTTGACAATCCATCTATTTTATTTATTCATCCGCGGCTAGCTTACCGCCCGTAACTTTGGGACAGGTTCGCCATCTACAATAAGTTCAAAACGTTGAATTTCTTCTTCCAGATGTGTCAGCAAGTTCTGCATTTTCGGCAGGGCATTACGACATGCGGTCAAGCCGACTTCCAGTTTGTCTAAATAGCTGGTCATGGTGATATTCAAGGCCTGACCATCCAGTACGATAGAAGCCGGATAAAGTGCTTCAAGACGGGCACCATTCCAGTAAAGGGGCTCTTGTGGTCCAGGTACATTGGAAATAATCACGTTAAACGCCTGACGTGTCGGCATTAAACCGGAGGCAATATTCAGACCTGCTGCACCATAGACAAAGGCACTATAGTTCAAAATCTGGTTGGCATTCATGCGTTTGAAGCGCTCTTTGGCACTCAGCACACTGCGGCGTACGATCTTGAGACGTTCTAGCGGATCTTCTTTATGCGTGCCCAGATTGGCCAGAATCATGGTAATACGGTTGGATATATCTGAATCGTCACTGCGAACAGAAGCTGGAACCATAGCAATTAACGGTTTTTTCGGTAAGGCATTTTGCGATAATAAATATTCACGTAATGCACCTGAACAAATGGCCAGGACGATATCATTAATGGTCACGCCCAATGCCTTAGAAATATGACGTAAACGTGAAAATTCGAAAGACTGGGCTGCAAAGCGACGTGAAGCACTGACGCGTTGATTCAGAATACTGCTTGGCGCCTGAAAGCTGGATACATAATCCGGATTGCGTCCCATATCTTTCATGACGGTTTGCGACAGTTCATAAGCAACTCGTGGCGCACATTCCAGTTGCCCCTTAATGGTCTGCAGGACATTTTTAAACCTGTTCACTTTAGGTGCTTTAAGGCGTTTGGCACGTGGGCCTTCCACACACCATGGCGGTACAATACTCTTGGCATTTGGATCATGTGAAAGCGACTTTTCTACCAGACGCATGCCAGCGATTCCATCCACCATAGCATGGTGAATTTTGAAATACATGGCAAAACGGTTTCCTTCAATGCCTTCAATAATATGACAGGTCCATAAAGGTTTGGCACGATCAATCAGGGCACTATGTTCTTGAGAAATATAGGTTAGCAATTCACGGATACGGCCCGGTTTTGGCAGGGCAATATGACGAAAATGATGATCTAAATCAAATTCTTGGTCTTCATCCCAAAACAGGCCGTTTAAATAATTGTTAAAAGGTGGAATTGGAGAGCATTTTGAATTTTGGATATCCGTGACTAGATCCTGAATAAAGGAAGCTGGCGCATTGTCGGGAATTTGGAATAAAAATAGTCCACCTACATGCATAGGCTGCTGCCGTTTCTCTAAGGTTAAGAAAATAAAATCAATTGGATGTAATGGACGCATAGCGTGGATTGCCTCACTGCACTCTCTATGGCTTTTTTGCTAAAAAGCCTTGTTAGAATTATTACTTTAGTTTTTAAAGTATATCTTTTTTAGCATATAAATGAACTGCTTTATCTTGCCTCAACTGTGAAAAAGTGGCTATTGACAAGAACAAAATATCTTCCTAAGTTTATGAAATGTGAAAATTTTAGTTTTAAAATAGTTTTCTAAAAATAGTATTTACTAGGCGAAGTGGAGTGTAACTTAATAATTATGTGTTATTAGAAGAATAGCATTGTGTTCCATTTCACATTTTATGCAAATAAATCAATGAGCTAAAATTTTATCAATTCTTTAATTAAAATAATATTATCCCGATAAAAGGTAATTTCTATCTTGTCACTAAATGTAAAATTATCAATTAAAAAAGACTATCTTTATTAAAAAATAGTCTTTCAATCAATAGGAACGATAAAACTTAACTTTATTTTTTTAGATTGCCAGCATGTAAGCCACATTCTTTATGGGTGGCTTCTTCCCACCACCAGCGGCCTTCGCGTTCATGCTGATTTGGCAGCACAGGGCGGGTGCAAGGCTCACAGCCGATAGAAACAAAACCTTTCTCATGCAGGGCATTATAAGGGACTTCCATCATACGGATATAACTCCAGACATCTGCACTGGACCAGTTGGCTAGAGGATTGTACTTGATCAACTGTTTTCCCGGACCGGAAAAACCTGAATCTGCCTGAACCACAGGAATTTCATTGCGTGTACCCGGACTTTGGTCTTTGCGCTGACCAGTAATCCAGCCATCCAGCGTCGCCAGTTTTTTACGTAGCGGTTGAACCTTGCGTATACCGCAACATTCCTGATGACCATCTTCAAAGAAACTGAATAAACCTTTGGTGGTCACTAAATTCTGTACTGCATCCGTTTCAGGGAAGCAGATTTCAATCTCGATGTTGTAATGCTTACGCACCCGTTCAATAAACTGATAGGTTTCTGCATGTAGACGGCCAGTATCCAGACTGAATACCCGGAACGGTTTACCGAGATGCGATGCCATATCAATCAATACAACATCTTCAGCACCAGAAAATGAAATCGCAATTTCACCTTGCTGGCTCAGTGCAAGTGCCAAAATTTCATTGGGCGATTTATCTGCATATTCAGATGCAAGCGCATCGATACGATCAATAGTAGGAATGATGGTCATGAGAGTCCTGGCGATATAGGCTTAGAAAGGACATGGCCTATATAAATTAATTTCACATCTATTTTAATAGAATTGATTTAATTGACTTATCACTAAAAAATAAATACTTATGAAAAAAATAGATTTAAAAAAGTACAGTACAAAATCTGTTGCTTCAGCTATGATAGTGCAAAATTTTTTCAATACAACTTAGAGGGAATGTTCATGGAAGTCGTATGTCTAGATTTAGAAGGTGTGTTGGTTCCAGAAATCTGGATTAACTTTGCCAAAAAAACCGGTATTAAAGAGCTTGAAGCGACGACTCGTGACATTCCTGACTATGATGTACTGATGACCCAACGTCTGAATATTTTAAAACAGCACGGTTTAGGCTTGAACGATATTCAGGAAGTGATTGCAGAAATGGGGCCGTTCCCAGGAGCAAAAGAATTTGTGAAATGGGTGAGTACGCATTTTCAATTAATTATTCTTTCAGATACTTTCTATGAATTTGCACATCCATTGATGAAGCAACTGGATTGGCCGACGATTTTCTGTCATAAACTGGAAACAGATGAAGCAGGCATGATCTCGGCTTATAAACTCCGTCAGCCAGATCAAAAACGTCAAGCTGTTAAAGCACTGCATGGTTTGAATTTTCGTGTGATTGCGGCAGGGGATTCTTATAACGATACTACGATGCTAGGTGAAGCAGATCATGGTTTCCTGTTTGATGCCCCTGAGAACGTGATTGCTGAATTCCCACAATTCCCGCCAATTCGTGGTTATGATGCGTTAAAAGAAGCGATTCGTAATGCTTCAGTACGTGATATTCCAGCTTAAGTATTAAAATTTAAGCAATAAAAAAAGGCGCAATATGCGCCTTTTTTATTGGGTTCGCTTGAATTAGAAGCGATAACCGATTTTTAAACCATAACCCATTGCATGATTGTCTTCAAATTTTCCAACTGGATTTCCACCAGTTTGTGCAGTTGCATCACCTAGCCAGAAGTATTTGACACCAGCTTGGATAAAGTAATTTTCAGCTGGACTGTATTGACCGCCTAAACCTACATTCCAGTAGCCTTCAGTTGGACCTAGGGTTGTTACAGGGTTGCCCGCTCCTGAGTCATAACCTACAGAAGCTGAACCTGACCATTTATTATTAAATTTACGACCTAAACCTACTGTTGCAGACCATTGATCATCTGAATAATCGACAAGATTCTGCTGTTTTCCGGTGAGTGCGCCAGTTAGCTGAGATAAATAAGCAGGTTTTACTGCAAACTGATCCCAATGTACCCAGCGAATATTAGCAAAGGCTAAGGTATTTTTTGCAATGCCTGACTGTAAGTCAATGTTGACTGATTGTGGTGTAGTAATTTCCGCTTTATGGTAAGTTGGAATTACTGGTTTACCCAATAATGTGCCAGTTAATCCAGGAATATATAAAGCCCCATCTGTACCAAAACCGAAGGTTTCTGTGGTATCTAATTCATGTTTAATTTCAGAGCGATAAGTCACAGCAGCTTTTAAGGCAATTTCAGGAATAGAATATGCAAAACCAGCTAACCAACCGTAAGCTTCACTTTCTTTAAGGTCAATATCATAACCGCCAAGAACTTGCGGGCCTCTATAAGCTGTACCACGTAGGGAGACTTTCGCCTTTACGCTTTGATAGACAGGTCCGGCATAAACATTCCAGTTCTCATTTGGCTGATACCCTATAAGTGCTGTAATGCTATTGGTTTTTACTTCAACAGAAGTGCCTTCCAATACACCAGTATTGGTATTTACTGTAGCAAAAGCATTAGATTCAGGCGCATATTGAGAGTCAGCTCCAAATGGCTGGTCATAAAGTAAACCCAGAGATATTTTATCAGTTGCCTGAATTTTTATAGCAGCAGTAGGGAAGTAGTAATCTTCAGCCATATCGCTGACTTTATTGCCGGCATTGTCTTTACCTTGAACTTCTGGATCTAAAACAGAAATACCTGCTTCCGCATAGTTACCCGGCTGTAAAAAAGCAGAAATAGATTGACCAGAACGGTCTAAGCCAGCTGCTTGAACTGCAGAAAGAGGTAAAGTGCTAAGTAAAATAGCAGAATAAATTTTATTGAGCTTCATGGTACGTTCCCTGATGCCATCTGTAACAAAAATGTGCTGGAAAAGTAACATAATTTCAAAAAGAGTAAATACTCAGCTCTGTTGGAGAAATGAACTAATGCGGTTAAGGAAAGAGCTTGCTTAGAGTTTTTATACTAATTTTATTAACTCAAGTGTATGAAAAATAGTAAATTTAAATTATTAAAAATAGTGTAAAAGAACTAAAACTTTATTAATTTTAATTGATGGTAAAATAATCGAATGATATGCAAGTGTATAAAATTAGAGTTAAAAAATAAAAAACCACTCGAAAGTGGTTTTTTATTTAATCAGAGCTTAGAAGCGGTAGCCCATTTTTAAGCCATATGCGATTGCATGGTTATCGCTGAAGTCACCAACAATACGGTTATCTTCACCGACTTGAGCTGCAGTTTGTGATTCTGCATCACCTAACCAGAAGTATTTCACACCACCAGCAATAAATGTAGCTGGAGTAGGACTAAATTGAACGCCTAAACCAACATTCCAATAACCTTCTGTTGGTCCAAGTGTTGAAACTGGATTACCTGCACCAGAATCCCAACCCACAGAGACATTCCCAGCCCATTGCTCAGAAAGCTTACGACCTACACCTACTGTTGCAGACCATTGATCTTTATCATATTCAACTACGTGGAAACCATCTGGACGATTCACAGAATCTAATTGTCCAACAGCTTCACTTATTTTACCAAACTGGTATGGGCGAATAGAGAAATTAGACCACTCTACCCAACGTACATTAGCAAATGCTACGGTATCTGCCATGATACCTGTTTGGAAGTCTAAGTTTACAGATTGCGGAGTAGTAATTTTGGTTTTACCAGGTTCAGTCATTGCATCTGTATAAGTAGTTGGTACACCTAAACCATTTAAGAGTCCTGTAACTGATGCAGCAGCAAGAGGATTATTTAAAACTGATAATCTTTCAGTAGTGCTCGCATTATGGTCGATTTCAGAGCGATAAGTTAAAGAAGCTTTTAAGGCAATCTCAGGAATTTGGAAAGCCATACCTGCTAACCATCCTAAGTCTCCTGTCTCTTTGAAATTTGCATCATAGCCATTAAAAATACTATATGCCTGTCCGCGTAATTTTAAGTCGCCTTTAACAGTTTGATATACTGGTCCTGCATAGATATTCCAGTTTTGGGTTGGTTGGTAGCCAAAAACAAAACTAAGATTTTGTGTATGTACCTCAACCTCAGTATTGCCTTGACCTAATGCAGCATTAGCATTCACTAAAGCAGTTTGAGTTCCTTGTAATTGTTGTAAGCCTGCTGCAACGATTGGATTTGATGCAGCAACTTGCTGTAAAGCACCTAGTACTAAGCTCTGCTGTGGAGTGCCTGCTGGTGCAGCTGCTGTAACAGCAGTCAAAGCTGGAGCAAAACTAGCTCCAGCTGCTTGCACTAATTGACTAACTGAATTTTGAGTAATATTCGCGATACTTGATGGAGTGAGAACTTGGTCAGTTCCTTGAGATACAAAAGCGTTATTACCGCTATATTCTGCATTTGCACCAAAAGGTTGGTCATATAAGAGACCAAATGAAAACTTATCTGTAAGTTGTAATTTTAATGCAGCATTAGGAAAATAATAGCTGTCAGCCATATCGCTAATTGAACGACGTGTGTCTAATTCGCCAGCTTCTTGTCCTGAGACATCTGCATCTAAAACAGAAATACCTGCTTCAAAATAGTTACCAGGTTGTAGGAAGGCTGCAATAGATTGGCCTGAACGATCTAGTGCTGCTGCAAATGCGCCTGTCATAGGCACAGTTGCAAGAATCATTGCAGTAGTTAATGTTTTTAATTTCATTTACGTCTTTCCTTGAGGTACAAATTTATATCTAGCGTTGTTGTTTGCACTTATTAAATTCTTGGAGATTTCGGGTATTTATCCGCAATCATTTGTTACTCCATGTGACAAAAATAGCACAATTAAAATAAGAGTAAATGCTCTAGAAAAAACTCATTAGTCTAAAAAAGCATCAAAATAGAGTTTTTACACCAAAAAATAGCCTCATTTTGAAATAAGTATTTGAAAGTAAAAGAAATAAAATAATGAAGAAAAAATGACTTTTTGTATAAAAAATATTCTAAAAATATGAAGATTAACGCTAATTTTTTGAGGTATAGATCACATTTTGAAAGGATGGTGCGCCCTGCGGGACTCGAACCCACGTCGGTCGCTTAGGAGGCAACTGCTCTATCCAGTTAAGCTAAGGGCGCGAAAAGAAGGCTATTGTACTGTAAAAAATACAAAAAAAAGTTATTGCCGAAGCAATAACTTTTAAGGACTCATAGCTACAGGAGTTGTCTAGGTATTTTTAGGCTTAAGTAACTTAAACAGACCGAACATGACCACAATCCAAAGCGGGATCATCAAAATAGATTCCTGGAATCCTTGCGTCCACATGATGTAAAGAATCGTAAGAATAAAACCAAGAACCAGAATGTTGCCTGCCGGAGACCATAGCGCAGGGAAAGAAGTCTTCTGTCCCAGCTTTTTCATGCTCTGAATAAACTTAAGATGGGTCAGGGTAATCATGGCCCAGTTCAATACCAATGCACCGACTACGATGTAAATCAGATGGCTTAAGGCATCTTCAGGCACGAAGTAGTTGAGTAGCACACAGCCGAAAATCAGCACGGCAGAGAACAATACAGCAGGAATTGGCGTACCTTGCTTATTCACTTTCATGAAGATTTTAGGTGCATTTCCTTGTTGAGCCAGACCGTAAAGCATACGGCTGTTAGCGTACATACCACTGTTATACACAGACAGTGCTGCTGTCAGGATAATAAAGTTCAGTAAGTGTGCTGCCCAGTCAATGCCAAGCTGGCTGAAAATCATCACGAACGGACTTTTGTCCAGACCACCCAGCTCCAGCTGATTCCAAGGCACGAGTGACAACAGAATCGTCAAGGCACCGACATAGAAAATCAGAATACGGAAAACCACCTGATTAATGGCTTTCGGAATGGTTTTTTCCGGATTTTCAGCTTCTGCAGCCGCCATACCAATGAGCTCAATACCACCGAAGGCAAACATCAGGAAGGCCAGCATGTAGAACAGACCTTCAAAACCATTCGGGAAGAAACCGCCCGCGGTCCAGAGGTTGCTAAAAGATGCGCCTGAAGAAGGATCAGCAGTCAGGATCAGATACAAGCCAAAGACAATCATCGAGATGACTGCAGTCACTTTAATGATGGAAAGCCAGAATTCTGATTCACCGTAGAATTTCACATTGCCGAGGTTGACCAGTGTAATCACGATAAAGAAAAACAGTACCGATGCCCAGGCTGGAATATGCGGCCACCAATAGTTGATATATTTCGCAACTGCGGTAAGTTCGGTCATGGCTACCAGGATATACAGAATCCAGTAGTTCCAACCCGCAAGGAAACCGGGGAATTTTCCCCAGTATTTATAAGCAAAATGGCTGAATGAACCTGCGACAGGTTCATGAACAATCATCTCACCCAATTGACGCATGATTAAAAATGCAATCAGGCCCCCAATGGCATAGCCTAAAATAATAGAAGGACCCGCAGATTGGATCACCTGTGCGGAACCTAAGAATAAGCCTGTGCCAATTGCACCGCCCATGGCGATCAACTGAATATGACGGTTCTTTAAGCCACGCTGAAGTTGTGAAGACTCGTTATTCAAAGTGTTCAGCCCGACAATGGAAAATGATAAGTGGCTGATTGTAATTGATCAGACTAAAGAAGCCTAGTCCATCCTAAGAATGAAATATTGTTGGAGGAATGATAAAAAATATTCATATAAATAACTGAAATAAAATATAAATGAATCAATATATTAATTTTATTGAAACTGTTACTGACGAGTTCTCTGTTTTCTTGGATAAAATACAAATGCCGTTTTTTTATACTAAGGTCTGGCAGTCAAGCAGTTCTGCTTTCAACATACTATACTTTGAATATAAATATTGAATAACCCGTACGAAAACAAAGATAAGTCAAAGGATGAAATAATTCATGAGTTTTGCCGCCCAAATCAAGATTCCTGCAACCTATATGCGTGGAGGCACCAGTAAAGGTGTTTTCTTTAAGCTAGATGACCTGCCTGCACAGGCACAACAGCCGGGCCGAATTCGTGATCAGCTTTTGCTGCGCGTGATTGGTAGCCCCGATCCATACGGGAAACAGATTGATGGCATGGGTGGCGCCAGTTCCAGTACCAGTAAAACGGTGATCCTGTCAAAAAGCCAACACGCTGATCATGATGTCGATTATTTATTTGGTCAGGTGTCAATTGACCGTCCTTTTGTGGACTGGAGTGGCAACTGTGGCAATCTGACTGCGGCAGTAGGTGCATTCGCTATTTCTAATGGTCTGGTGGAGGCTGAACGTATTCCTGAAAATGGGTTATGCACGGTACGTATCTGGCAGGCCAATATCCAGAAAACCATTATCGCGCATGTGCCGATGCAAAATGGTCAAGTGCAGGAGCTGGGTGATTTCGAACTGGATGGCGTAACCTTTCCTGCGGCCGAAGTGCAGATCGAGTTTCTGGATCCAGCCGATGACGATGCTGAAGGCGGTTCGATGTTTCCAACAGGTAATCTGGTCGATACTTTGGAAGTGCCAAATATTGGCAGCTTTGAAGTGACCATGATTAATGCCGGTATTCCCACGGTATTTTTAAATGCGGGGGATCTAGGCTATAAGGGCACCGAGCTTCAGGATCATATCAATAATGATGTGGCAGCCCTGACAAAGTTCGAAACGATTCGTGCCTATGCAGCCAAACAGATGGGACTGATTCAGGATATTGCAGAAGCCGTAACCCGACAACACACGCCAAAAATTGCCTTTGTTGCACCACCGAGTAGCTATACTTCTTCAAGTGGCAAAACTGTCACTGAATCAGATACCGATATTCTGGTTCGGGCCTTGTCTATGGGTAAACTCCATCATGCCATGATGGGCACGGCTGCAGTGGCTATTGGTACGGCAGCTGCCATTCCCGGAACATTGGTGAACCGGGTCGCAGGCGGGGTAGAGCGTGAAGCGGTGCGTTTCGGTCATCCTTCCGGGACATTGAGAGTGGGTGCACAAGCAAGTTTTGAAAATGGTGAGTGGAAAGTGAAGAAAGCGATTATGAGCCGTAGTGCCCGTGTCTTGATGGAAGGCTGGGTGCGCGTACCAGAAGATGTTCTCGTTTAAATGCTGTGCATACATTTAGCCTGAATAAAACCACCGGTTCTGCGGTGGTTTTTTATGGTCTAAAATCTCTAACTTGCTTATTTGATGTTCAATAGCAAATTTCAGCAGAACAATACGATTTATGGCTGAAAATTCAAGGCATTTCTAGGTACAATGCCTGATCAGCGTACAGGCATTTATTCGCTTGTTATTTTATTCTTCTGGACTACGTATTCGAGGCGAATGTGTCATCTATCACTGACGTATCAACCCATGCACTCACTCAAGCACAACACCGCATTCAACAGGATTTATTGACCGCTCTGGAAGCCTTTGCCATTCCGGAACCGTTAAGGTCGGCAGTCCATCATGCTGTGATGCTTGGCGGTAAACGAGTACGTCCAGCGCTATGCTATGCCACCGCCGCATTAAAACCGAATCAAAATAACGCTGCAGTGCGCCGTGCAGCGGTTGCGATCGAGTTTATTCACTGCTATTCACTGGCCCATGATGATCTGCCATGTATGGACAATGATTTGCTGCGCCGTGGCCAGCCAACCTGCCATGTGGCTTATGGAGAAGATACTGCGCTTTTGGCAGGTGATATCCTGCAGTCTATGGCTTTTGAAATTTTGGGTAGCCGTCTGTTTGATCAGGGGCCAGCGGTAGAAGCTTCTATTGTACTGAAGCAGATGCAGATTCTGGCAACTGCTTCCTCGAAAATGGTGAATGGTCAGGTTTTAGATTTGCAGTCTGAAGGTAAGAAAATCGATCAGCAAGCACTGGAAACCATCCATCGCAATAAAACCGGTGCTTTGATTAGCGCCGCGATCATGATGGCGGCGGTGACTATTTTTGATGGCACTGATCTGGCCATTCCTAAATTACGTGAGTTTGGACAGGCGATTGGTCTGGCCTTCCAGGTACAGGATGATATTCTGGATATTATTTCCGATACCGACGTGTTGGGGAAAACTGCAGGTAAAGATGAACAGGTTGAAAAATCAACCTATCCGGCATTGATGGGTCTGGAGCAGGCCCAAGCGTATGCCCAGCAATTACATGATCAGGCGATCAATGCCTTGAACCATTTTGAAGGTCAGGCGGAAGAGTTGATGCAAATTACCCAGTTCCTGCTCACGCGCAAAAGCTGATTGGAGCATTATTTTCCTTAAAAGGTTTAAAGTAATTCCATAAAAAAGAGGACTTGAAGTCCTCTTTTTAGTTGATACAGAATTATTTGCTTTCGTTATACAGGCGTTCAGCTTCTTCAAAACGGTTAGTAATTTCTGCTGTTGGTGCTTTACCCATCAGGCTCACCACCACAATCGTCAGCATTGAACAGATAAAACCAGGAACGATTTCATACAGGCCAGTGTCAGCAAACAGGTTCTTCCAGAAAATAACCACGACTGCACCCACGATCATACCGGCCAAAGCACCATTCAAAGTCATGCGTTTCCAGAACAATGACAGGATAATCAGCGGGCCAAAAGCGGCACCAAAACCTGCCCAGGCATAAGCCACCAGACCCAGAACTTTAGATTCAGGATTACCCGCCATCCAGATCGCCAGCAAGGCAATCAGCAGTACCATCAAACGGCCAACCCAGACCAGTTCTTTTTGCGAGGCATTTTTACGCAGGAAAGATTTATAGAAGTCTTCTGTCAAGGTGCTTGAACAGACCAATAACTGACAGCTTAAAGTACTCATTACTGCCGCCAGAATCGCCGCCAGAACTACACCTGCAATCCATGGGTTAAACAGGATTTTGGTCAGTTCCATAAATACGGTTTCAGGATTGGCATTCACCACGCTTGCCAGTTCTGGATGCTGCTCGAAATAAGCAATACCGAAGAAGCCGGCTGCGACTGCACCGCCCAGACACAGAATCATCCAGGTCATGCCAATACGACGTGCATTTGGAATGGATTTGACTGAATCTGCAGCCATGAAGCGCACCAGAATATGCGGCTGACCAAAGTAACCTAGACCCCAGGCGAGCAGAGAAATAATCGCAACAAGGCTGAGATCACCCAGAATATTCATTGCTTGAGGACGAGCAGCCTCCAGTGCCAAAGTCACCTGGGACATATCCGAGAACGCCATTAACGTTACGATTGGCGTTAGCAACAGGGCAAAGATCATCAGCCCCGCCTGAATGGTATCGGTCCAGCTCACAGCCAGGAAACCACCAATAAATACATAGCTGATGGTGGCAATGGCACTGATCCAGAGCGCGGTGCTGTAAGACATGTCAAACATGCTCTCGAACAGACGCGCACCTGCAACCATGCCGGAAGCACAGTAAATCGCAAAGAAAATCAGAATCACGAAAGCCGAAACAATACGCAGGATTTTCTTCTGGTCGTTAAAACGATTCGAGAAATAATCCGGCAGGGTCAGGGCATTGTGCTGAACTTCAGTATGTACGCGTAAACGGCCAGCGACCAGCAGCCAGTTGAGCCAGGCACCAATAACCAGGCCGATGGCAATCCACATTTCAGACAGACCGGAAAGATAAATCGCACCGGGCAGGCCCATCAGTAGCCAGCCACTCATGTCGGAAGCCCCTGCAGAAAGTGCAGTTACGAAACTCCCTAAACGTCGGCCCCCTAAGATGTAATCGGAAAAGTTGCTTGTCGCGCGATAAGCCATCAGGCCGATCACCACCATTGCGACAATATAGAATAGAAAAGTAATTAAGGTTGGATTTAGGGAGCTCATACGGTATCCATTTTTAAGTTGGACAGTAGATCGAAATAAGGAATAAGACAGCTGCGAAAAGCTTTAATCCGAAAGCCAGGCAACATCAAATCCAGTAGATTTCAAAAATAAACGCGAAATTTAACCATAAATTCACATTTTTTGCTGAGATTTTCTTGCGCGAATAAAAATAGGCAACCCTCGGGCTGCCTATATATAAAGTCAAAAGATAAATTAGTTAGGGCGACCCATGACACCGCGGATCGTATTTAACACATCGGCTGGAAGTACCACGGTCTTGGCATTTGGCGATTTGGCCATATCCTGCATGGCTTTAATATACTGTTCACCCAGTAAATAGGCGACCGGAATTTCATTATCGCCAATGGCAGAAGTCACCATGTCAATTGCACGTTGTGAAGACTCAGCCAGCACCACTTGTGCTTCAGCATCACGGCGTGAGGCTTCCAGACGGCCGTCCGCTTCCAGAATTGCGGCCTGTTTTTCACCGTCAGCTTTGGTGACTGTCGCACGACGCTGACGTTCAGCTGCTGCCTGTTCTTCCATTGCAGTCTGCATGGTAATAGAAGGTTTAATATCCTGAATTTCTACAGTTTTCAAGGTAATACCCCAGTCCGAGATATCATCGGAAATACTGGATTTCAAACGTGCCTTGATATGGTCACGTGAAGATAGCGCATCATCCAGATCCATTTCACCGACAATCGAACGAAGTGAGGTTTGTACTAGGTTCTGAATCGCCCAGGAATAGTTTTCAATCCCGTACACGGCTTTTTCTGGTGTGGTCAGGTTGATATAGGCCACGGCATTCATCAGTAGGACCGCGTTATCACGGGTAATCACTTCCTGTGAGGGAATATCCAGAACGATATCTTTGGTTGTGACTTTATAAGCGACTTCATCGACATAAGGAATGACAAAATTTAGACCCGGATTTAGCGTGGTGTGGTATTTACCGAGACGCTGTACAATCCATTTGTAGCCTTGCGGCACAATCCGCACACCTTTAAAAATGGTAATCGCAACAAAGGCCAAAAACGCGATAACAATGATAGAACCACCAGACATAGCTTATTCACCTTATTGATTTTGATAATTCGTGCTGTGGGGTTGTACGACCAGGTCATTACCCAGAATATCTACGACGCGAACGCGGTCTCCGACCTGAACTGGGTCCAGAGTTCGGCATTCCCATTCATCCGAACCTAAAACTGGCATCGGAAAGCGCACCCGGATTTGCCCATGATCCAGATTAGTCTGAATCACCATGCCCACCTGACCAATGGTCGCTTCACGCGATAGACCGGCTTTGGTCTTATCAATGGAAAGTGGCTTGATAAACTTAAACCAGAGCAGCGTACACAGAACAGAAAGTACGATCCAGGTCAGGAGCTGGGTCGTCAGTCCCATCATCGGGAACATCCAGTACAGGACGCCAACCATGATGGCACCGATCCCGAACCACAGGGCAGCAAATGCGGGCAGTAGTAATTCCGATAGAATCAGAAGGATGCCTAATACAAACCAGTGCCAAGGTTCAAGAACTAATTCCATATCGTGACCTATATCGCTAAGTATTTAATTAATCATCATCTTTATATGATTGATCTTCAATGTAGCAGATGCGGCCGCAGATGAATATAAAAAAATCGTGCATCAAAATTTTGCCGGACGTGGCGGTTTAAATGCCGCAGGAGACTGCTTAAAGTTGCTAATGGCTTTTTCAATAGCACGGATTTTCAGCTGAGCCGCTTTTTCACCTTCCAGAATGGTGGCATTGCTGGCTTTCAGGTCTAAAGTACCAATATGTCCAACTTTGGGTTGAATCACCACAGTGGCCTGACTCAACTCTTCATTAATACTTTGCTGTCCCATAATATTCAGGGTCTGATCCAGTACACCCCACATGTTGAGGGCTTTATTGCCATCTGGGCGTGCAGAAATATCCACGGCAATGACAATATCTGCTCCCATATCTTTGGCGGTCTTGACCGGAATCGGACTGACCAGGCCACCGTCAACATATTTGGTGCCGCCAATCACGGCAGGCACAAACACATTCGGAATACTGCAGGATGCTCGAACCGCCTGTCCGGCATTGCCTTTAATAAAGTCAGCTTTACGGCCATTGTCCAGGCGAGTGGCAACTGCAGCAAAACGAATTGGGAATTGTTCAATCGGTTTGTTCGCCACATTTTTATTGACGAAATCCTGCAATTTTTGTCCGGCAATAATTCCTTGCCGATTTAAAGTGAGGTCACGGATATCGGATTCCTTAAAATTCAGGGCAATCTGCTGTAACTGATAAGGCGATTTGCCACTGGCATACAAACTGCCGACAAAACTGCCGGCACTGGTGCCTGTGACAATTTTTGGTTTAATGCCATGCGACTCTAGCACTTTAATGACGCCAATATGGGCAAAACCTTTGGCACCGCCACCACCGAGGGCAATGGCGACGACAGGTTCACGGGCTTTTATTGGCGTGGCAGGCGTGGATGATTTAGTGGCTTTATCACAGGCTGCAAGACTGAATCCAAGACAGCCAATTAAGGCATAACGAGCTAATTTCATTATAAAAACTGGTGATTAAATCAACAAAATTCAGGCTATCACATCAAAAAAAGCCGTATTTGCCTAGTCTTTTTTCAAAAGCTTTTGTAACGGCTTGGCCACCCAGTCTGGATTTTTGGCCGAGAATTTACCTTCGTAATGCTGATAAATCTGTTCCAGGTCGTATTCATAATCACCGGTCAGATGGTACACGCCCAGGATATGAATGGTCTTGATATCATAATCAAAGGAAAACATCACAATCGGCAAATGAGCTGCCTTGGCAATATGATAAAAACCGCTGCGAATTTTTTCTGGTGCCTTACGTGAACCTTCCGGTGCCATACCGACCCAGATCTGTTCTGATTTTTCAATAATCTCGACAATCTGTCGGGTATGACCTTGTGGACTATCTCGGACGACAGGAACGACGCCAATCCATTCCAGTACCGGTTTTAGCGGTGTACGAAACAGGCTGTCTTTACCAAAAATCGTAATCTGAATACCGAGACCAAGCAAGGCATTAAAACCCAGCCATGCATCAATATTGGAGGTGTGCGGAGAAATAATCGCGACTGCTTTAGGTAAGTCTGGAAATTCACCTTCCAGACGCCAGCCTTGGCCCAAAAAAAGCTGCCTGAAAAAAGTCCGGCTCAGCTTGCTGCCGCGGGATGGCACATGCGGCGGGAGTTGGGGGAAACGTGTCTGGGCCATTGCTTATGTCTCTTCCTGAAACTAATTTTTCTTTATTTTTTATTATATTAGACTGTTGTAAAATCCGGATCATTGGCAAAATGTATAGCATCTTAAATGCTGTTGATGCATTTTCACCTTAAGGACTTGGCCTAAATATGCGGAATACCTATATTTTACTGTTTTCGCTATATTGGGCACAGGGGCTTCCGGTCGGATTTATGACGCATGCCTTGCCGGTCATTCTGCGGGCTGAAGGGGTATCGCTGGCGCATATCGGGGGCTTTGGCCTGTTAATGCTGCCTTGGTCGATTAAAATATTCTGGGCACCTTGGGTCGATCGACATGGATCAATCGCCAAAGGTCATTACCGTAGCTGGATTATTCCCCTGCAATGGCTGTCAGTTGCTGTATTGATTGGACTTTCTTTTCTACCCATTCAGGCTTTAAACCAGCCACTGTATTTACTGCTGTTTTTTATCACGCTTTTGTTGATGAATGGCATTGGCGCGACGCAGGATATTGCCACCGATGCATTGGCAGTGAACATTCTGAATCATGAGCAACAGCATTGGGGCAATACCTTTCAGGTGATTGGTTCACGTCTAGGATTCATTGTCGGAGGTGGAGCAATATTATGGTTGCTCGATCTGTTGCAATGGCAAGCTACCTTTCTATTATTGGCAGCTCTGGTCTTTCTTAATACTTTACCCATTTTCTTTTTTAAAGAACCTCAGCATTCAAAAATTATCACACCAGCTGATAAAGGACCTGCACTCAGCAATATAAAAACCTATTTTCAATACTTCTGGTCAGATTTAACCTTGGCGAGGTGGCTTCTGGTTTTACTGACCTTTAAGATCGCCGATGGTTTATCCGGGCCTTTATTAAAACCTTTAATGGTAGATCTCGGACTGAGCTTTAGCCAGATTGGCCTTTATGTCACCATGTTTGGTGCATTTGCGGCACTGATTGGAGCAGGATTGGCTGGCTGGTGTCTGAAGTACTGGTCGCGCAGCCGGAGTTTGATCGTTTTCTCAATTTTAAAAATATTGGGCTTAATGGCCTACGCCTGGCTGGCTGCCCAGTATGAAACCCAAAAAAAAGTAGAAAACTGGATGATATATCTGATTAATGCCGCCGAAGACATGATCTCTGCCATGCTTTTGGTGGTCATGCTGACCTTGGTCATGCAATACAGTCGCAAGTATCTGGCCGGTACTGATTTTACCTTTCAGGTGGCGCTGATGGCCACGGTAAGTGGGGGACTTTATAGCCTGAGTGGCATTTTTGGAGATGCTTTAGGCTATCAAAATTATCTAAACCTGATCGTGATCATAGCAATTTTCAGTTTAATTCCAATTTTCCGATGGATGAAAGTTGCAGAAAAAGTATAAAATTTCTAAATAATCAACTATTTGGTTGAATGTTAGCCTAAAGTACTAAATAGAATATATAAATATTAATTTAATAATTTTGTAATATAAGCGCCGTGTGTATTATTTGTTACAAAATAAATTAAGGATATTTTTGATGAAAACTAAGTTAGCAACAGCAATTGCATTCAGCCTTTTGGCGGGGACAACTTTTGCAGCACCAACTTTTTATGGTGAGATTGATGCATCAGTAGATTATTTACCTGAAGATAATGCTTCACCAGTATCTGACAAAGATGTAATTGAACTAAGTTCAAATAGCTCATTCGTTGGTTTAAAAGGGGATGAAAAGTTAACGGATCGCCTAAGCGCAATTTATGCAATTGAATGGGCTTTTAACTCTGATGGTGAGGGTGACGACTGGTCTAAACGTAACCGTTTTGTTGGTTTAAAAGATGCAAAACTTGGTACTTTAAAAATTGGTGCACATGACACTCCATTAAAACAATTGTCTAGCCCGGTAGATACCTTCAATAATTATGTAGGTAACCGTGCTGATGTAAGTGGTATTTTCACTGGTGAAAGCCGAGTAGCGAATGCTGTAGTGTATGAAGCTCCAGCTATTGCCTTGCCTCAAGGTGCTATTAAAGTGAATGCTTTATTGGCAACTGGTGAAAATTCAGGAATTAAATCTGATAAAGGTGTAGTTAAAACTGCAAATCGTGGTTTAGGTGATGCTTGGTCTGCTTCTGTAGTATATGACAGCCCAGTAGTTGTAGCAGGTGTTGCTTATGACAAAGCAATTCCGACTAACTTCTTAGGGCGCGGTTTTGATAATGCTTCTGCTCCAGAAGTAACGGGCGGTACTTTATTTGCTGCTGCAAATACCATTCGTGCAATTGGCCGTGTAAATCTAGATGGTGGTTTAGCGCTTAAAGCTCTTTATCAAACTTCAGAAGTGGCGGATGTGGATGCAGCTTCTAAAGCAGTTGATTTGCTTATTGATGATGCTCAAGGTTGGTTAATTGGTGCTGAATATAATCTTCCAAATGCAAAAGCTTGGACAGTTAAAGGTCAATACAGCCAAAACACTACAAGCTTCAAAGATAATACTGCCGATTATGAAGCACAGCAGATCTTTGTTGGTGCAGATTACGCATTTAGTAAACAAGTGAAAGCATATGGTTATGCCGGTTATCTAACACTTGAGCGTGGTTCTTTAGAAACTAAACAACCAGTTGTTGGTACAGGCTTAGAATACAAATTCTAATTTAGATTTTGTACTCTAAGAAAAGGCGATGCTTTGGCATCGCTTTTTTTATGCTTAAAACAACAAAACTTAGCAATTTTATGTCTGATCTAACGAGTTTCGGACTGTTACCATGATTGAAAGTTTCAGCATTTCGTTTTGAAAATTATGCCTATTCAAGCCGTTTTATTTGACCTCGACAATACCTTGACCCATCGTGATCTGACTGCACAGGCTTATAGCCGTTATCTGGCAGAATACTATGCGCCAGCATTGAAACAGGTCGATTCAGATAAAATTATCGAGATTGTACGGCGTATCGATAATGGTGGTTATCCTAAAAAGGAACTGCTCACGCATGGCAGTATTGGCGCTTCGGCTGCTTATGCGTTGTTGCAGGAACTGCCTTGGTTAAATCCCCCGAGCATAGATGAACTGGCCCAGTTCTGGTTTAGCCAGTTTGGCCGTTTCGCCGTAGAAATGCCGGCAGCAGAGCAAGTATTAACGCAGCTGAAAGATGAGGGTTATCAGCTGGCCATTGTTTCCAATGGTGGACATGACACCCGTTTAAATACGATTCGGGGTTTGGGTATTGAAACTTATTTTGATGAGATCATCAGTTCCGGGCTGGTGGGTTTTAACAAACCACAGCCGGAAATATTCCAGATCACTGCAGAGCGTCTAGGCGTGCAGCCTGCACAGTGCCTGTATATTGGCGACCATCCAATTAATGATGTACAGGGAGCTACAGAGGCCGGAATGCATGCATTATGGATGCAAGGCTTTCATGCAGATGCTGAACATATCCAATATAAAATTCAGCAACTGCCGGAAATTTTTGTCCATTTGCAGTTATTAAATCGCGCTTAAGTGATTCTTAAATAGTCAATCGTTTCGGCCCATTGCGCAGAATCACAGCGCGGACATTGCTGGTCGGCATGCGAAAGGGTTTGTACCTGTCCACAGTAAATGCAGGCATATAATTGCCCGGCCTTGACCTGTTGGACTATAGAACAGGTTTTAGGGAAAAGTGGCAGCCCAGGCCGAACCTCATCCGATTTGAAGAACAGGATACTGAACTTACCGTCAGTTTCCAGTAAACCGGTGCGTACCTGACCCAGATGCTCTACGCCTTGCTGGCGCATTTCGGCAAAGAATTCATCATGTGACATCTTACCTTTTTTAATTTCTTCAACGACCAGCACGCCATCTTCTACGATATAAATCGGTTTACCTTCCAGTAGGTCTTCAAACCACTGATATTTCATCATGAGCCAGGTGGTCAGGCGGTACATGATAATAATCACCGACATCACCAGAACTGCCTGAATCAGGGGAATATCTTCAGTAAACATCGGGTCGCCGGCAATCGAACCCAAGCTCAAAATGATAGCGACTTCGAAGATGGAAAGCTGACGTACCCCGCGTTTTCCGGTCAGGCGCAGAAACAGGATAATCATCGTGTACATCAGGGCACAACGCAGCAAAATTTCTGCGGTAAACTCCCAAGTGGTGTCATGTATAAATATCGTGGCCCAGTCCATTTAAATTCTTGATCCTCATTTTGCTCTTTGGCTCGAGTCTAGCAATATCAGTATTTTATTTGCTGCTGTGTTTATGTAAGTTTATGAATAAAGATAGATTCTATTTAAAAAAAGAAGCTTGAACTTAAAAATCTAGCTATTTGATCTATTGAAAATAAGATAGAGATTTCATGTAAATAATGCATAAAAAATCAGCAGATTAAATTTGAAGAAGGTCACATTCTCTGCTGTCTATTTTTAAATCTATAAAAGTATTATCCATTTGAAATCTATCAATATATATTCTCAATAATGTGTTTTGAAGAACCAGGAGTGTTTAGAAATTTGTAAGCAAATCACTTCATCTCTATAAAAATCTGTAGTTTGTGGCCTGAAAAATAGAGTGATTACACCAGGTTAATAAACTGTTTTTAAATTAAAAATTGTGATTTTGACTTCCAACAAGGGATCTATTGTGAAAAAAATATTCACGCTTTTAACGGTTATGGGTTTAAGTACAGCAGTCTGGGCAGATGCGGATTGGGATTATACTCAGCCTGAGCAATGGTCGACTTTGAGCCAGAAATATTCGGCCTGTAACGGTCTGAACCAGTCACCGATCAATATCGAGCGAACAGTGAAAGCAGAACTGGAACCGCTCAAGTTCAGCTATAACACCATGATTCATGCGATCGAAAATAAAGGTCATACTGTTCAGGTGGATTTTGCGCAAGGTGGTGAATTGCAGCTGGATGGCGATACCTTTGTACTAAAGCAATTTCATTTGCATAGTCCGAGTGAAAACCTGATCAAGGGTAAAAGCTATCCACTGGAAATCCACTTTGTCCATGCCAATGCCAAAGGTGAGCTGGCTGTCGTGGGGATGATGTTCGAGCAGGGTGCAGAAAGCCAGATGCTCAAACGCATGTGGAACCGTTTACCGAAAAAGCAGGGCGAGAAAGTGGTTTTGAAAACGCCACAAGCTGTGAATCAGATGTTGCCTAAAAATCTGGATTATTATCGCTTTAGCGGCTCGCTGACTACACCGCCATGTTCGGAAGGAGTACGCTGGCTGATTCTGAAAGATATTCAGCAGGCTTCTGCCAAGCAGATTTCGGAATTTGCCAAACTGATGGGACACCCAAATAACCGTCCGGTGCAGTCCTTGAATGGCCGTGTAGTGTTAGAATAATCAATATGAGAGCGAAAAAGCAGACTTTGGTCTGCTTTTTTTTAATTCTGATACAAATTTCGAAAGGGCACACTGAAAAGGACTTTGTGACGAAAGCTGAAAGACTTAATATGGATATTATTTCTTCTTTGACCTTCTCCTGCCATGCTCTTTGACTTGAAAACTATGATTCAGCCATTCACAGCGCTTTCGCCACAGCAGAAGAAGCTGGATCATCTGATTGATAAAATCGAGCAACAGAAACAGGAATTACTCCAATGGCAACAGGCTGAAGAAGATCTGCAGCAATATACTCATAAAACCTTCATGCCGGTCTACCATGAATTGCATGGCATACTGTTCAAGCAGCTGGAACAGCTCTGGAAGCATCTGCAGGAAACCACATTTTCCAAGGCAGAATTGGTAGTGCTGGATGAAAAGATTCAGTACCTTGCAAATTATCTAAAAGACTCTCAGGCGATGTCGATGCAAGAAGCCCATAAGGTGAATGAAATCTTCACTTATTATCAGCAACGTGCCGAACACGCCCAATTCAGAAAAAGCCAAAAGAAAATAAATGAACTGGAAACATTCTTTAAGAATGAGAATCTCTCAGATTTTGCAGATGCAGAAGTATTTGAAGAATGGGAATCAGATCATTTTCAGCAAGCACGTGAAGAAGCCAGATTAAAACGCCAGCAGGAAAAACAGGAACAGGCAACAGCAATGGCAGAGCAGTCATTGAAAACCGTATATTTAAAAATTGCTGCCATCATTCACCCTGACCGTGAAGTAAATGATGTCAAAAAAATCAAGAAAACTGAATTATTGCAACGTGCCAATGAGGCTTATGCAGAGCAGGACCTGTTTACGTTACTGAGAATGCAACTGCAGATCGAGCAAGATCAGGATATTTCAAAAAAGGGTTTAAGTGCGGAACAATTAAAATTCTATCAACTGGCTTTGGATGCACAAAGCCGGAAATTACAAGAGCAGATTGATGCCTTGATCCATAGATTGGTCTGGTCTTCAAAAACCAGAATTGCCATGAAAAAGGCGAAAGGCAAGGTCCAGATTGCAGACCTGTATAAGCAGATTGATGAAGATACTTCTGCCATCAAACAGCAGATTAAAGTAGAAAAAGAACGGTTGATGTATATCAAGAAGGTGAGTGGCTTGGAGATGTTTTTAAGGCATGGGATGCTTTAACTTAATTAGAATTACCTCTCCCTAACCCTCTCCTGAGCAAGTTTTAAAGCAGTACTTTAAAACTTGCTCAGGAGAGGGAACTCTATTATTAAATTTATGCAAATACAAAATAAAATACTATTACTCCCTCTCCCTTTGGGATGAGAAGCACTGCTTCGTAAGGGGAGAGGGAAAATAACAATGAAAATAGATCCCCAATTATTAGAATTCGCCAAATCCATGCGCCACACCGCTACCGATGCAGAACATCTGATGTGGCAAGTCTTACGTGCCAAGAATTTTATGAATCTTAAATTCCGTCGTCAGCATGTGATTGCACCCTATATTGTGGATTTTTACTGTCATGAAATTGGTTTGGTTATTGAGTTGGATGGGAGTCAGCATGGCACGGATGATGCTGTTGAATATGATGCTGAACGGACAAAATTTTTAGAGGCGCTAGGTTTAACTGTGGTTCGCTATTGGAATCATGATGTTTTAGGAAGGACGGATGTGGTTTTAGAGCATTTATGGCAAGTATGTACTGAATTAAAGCAGACCTCTCCCTAACCCTCTCCTAAAAGGAGAGGGAATATTCATTACTAAATTCATGCAGGCATTAAATCCAATGACATTCCCTCTCCCTCGGGGAGAGGGCTGGGGTGAGGGTAATTGATCTTTTACTATATATAGTGTTTTTAATTATTAAATTATCTATATATAGTGTTTTTAATTTGACATTACATTAATGGATTTATATGATTAAAACTTAGAATAAAAAGGTATAAATATGTCGATATTGAGTTGGGATGATTTTGAGGATGATAGTAATAGTAGTTCCTCGTTGCCCAGTAGAAATAGTAAGTTAAAACTCGCATTAGATATATTAGCAGGTGTTTTATCACGTCTAGGTAATACTGAGGGTGAAAGAACTTTATTTGCCCATTTCCAAAAGATGTATCACAATCTATTATCAAAAATAGGCATTCTCGTTGATTTAGATACTTTCCTTTATCACTATATCAATAGAGAAGTTTCTAAATTTTTTTCAAAATCCTTAAAGGGTAATGAATCGGTAAGTTTACAAACATTCTTTAAAATTATTCTATTAGTAGCTTTACCAATTATTTTTATAACCACTCGTAATTTTTCAATTCAAAAAAATCTCTCTATCTCTGCTTGAGTAACTCCTATGACCAAACTGTATTTATTTACACGTTTGGGGCATATCATTAAAAAACTCAGACGTGTAGTCCAAAATTCTATTTAGAAGGTAAAGAATTTATGGCTAGACGTAAAAAGTCAAAAGCTAAAAAAAGAACTAAGGTTGTTAAATCTCAGCCAATTATCATTATTAATGAACAACCAGAAAGTTTGCGATATTGGCAGCAGGTGTTAGTAATATTAATAGTTCCGCTATTTAATTGGATAAAAGAAATTATCCAAACATATTGGAATTAAAAAAATCCCCTCACTAAGAGGGGATTTTTTTAAATCAAACTACAGCCTTAAAGCGCCGCAATCTGCTCCATATTCGCTTTAATCTTCGCTAACTGATCAGCAAACTCAGCAAGTTTTACTTTCTCGCCTTCAACCACAGCCGCAGGTGCTTTTGCCACAAAACCTTCATTCGAAAGTTTATTGGCAATTTGATCATGCTGTTTTTGAACCTTGTCTAAGTCTTTTTGCAGACGACCCAATTCCGCTTTCGGATCAATCAAGCCCTTCATTGGAACGTATACAGACACGTGACCGACTACACTCGATGAAGATAATGGTGGTTGTTCGCCATCCGCCAAGAAGGTAATGCTTTCAACTTTTGCCAATGCTTTAAACAATGCTTCAATACGTGTGATCTGTGCTTTCTCAGCATCAGTGGTGTTTTGCAGAAGAACAGGCAACAAACGCGCATTACCTAGACCCATCTCACCACGGATGTTACGTACCGCACCAATCAAACCTTGCAGCCATTGCATATCTGCTTCAGCTTGGTCGTTGATCAGTGCTTGGTCAGCAACAGGGTACTGCGCCAACATAATCGTTTCGCCAACAATGTTTAGTTTCGGTGCAAGCGTTTGCCAGATTTCTTCAGTCAGATAAGGCATCAACGGATGCGCCAAACGTAAAGACGCTTCCATCACCGCTAACAATACACGACGTACTTCAGCTTTACGCTCTTCAGACACATTTTCATCGTTCAGAACTGGTTTGGTTAACTCAACATACCAGTCACAGTATTCATTCCAGATGAACTCGTAAATCGCTTGTGCAGCCAGGTCTAAACGGTAGGTTGCAAATGCTGTTTGCACCGCTTGTTCCGCTTTTTGCAGACGGCTTACGATCCATTGTTCAGGCAATTCCCAAAGGTCTTGACGTGCTTCTGAACCAATAGTTTGACCTTCGACATTCATCATCACGAAACGGGTTGCGTTCCAGATTTTGTTGGCAAAATTACGGTAACCTTCAACACGTTTCATGTCGAACTTGATGTCACGACCAGTGTTGGCAAGCGCACAGAAGGTGAAACGAACCGCGTCTGTACCGTAAGATTGAATACCTTCAGGGAATTCTTTACGGGTTGATTTTTCAATCTTCGCTGCTTGTTTCGGGTTCATCAAACCTGTTGTACGTTTTTGTACTAAGGTTTCAAGATCCACACCATCAATCAAGTCTAATGGATCAAGTACGTTACCCTTAGATTTAGACATCTTCTGACCTTCGCCATCACGTACCAAACCGTGAACGTACACGGTTTTAAACGGCACTTGTGGCGTACCATCTTCATTCTTCATGAAGTGCATGGTCAGCATGATCATACGTGCCACCCAGAAGAAGATGATGTCAAAACCAGTGACAAGCACATCAGTCGGGTGGAAGGTATTTAAGAAGTAGTTGGCTTTGTCTTTCGCTTCGTCGCCAGTCCAACCTAAAGTTGAGAATGTCCAAAGACCTGAAGAGAACCATGTATCCAATACGTCTTCGTCTTGGTTTAATTGAACATCGGCAGGGATGTTGTTTTTCGCGCGAACTTCCGCTTCATCACGACCTACATAAACATTACCTTCCGCATCGTACCAAGCAGGGATACGGTGACCCCACCACAATTGACGCGAGATACACCAGTCTTGGATGTTGTTCATCCAAGCCATATACATGTTGCTGTACTGCTCAGGAACGAACTTGATACGACCGTCTTGAACCGCTTCAATGGCAGGTTTCGCTAGCGGCGCAATCTTCACATACCATTGGTCTGTGAGCAGAGGTTCAACAATCACGCCTGAACGGTCACCGCGAGGTGGTTTCAAGGTGTATGGTTGGATCTGATCTAACCAGCCTTCAGCTTCCGCTTGTTCAACGATCTTTTTACGTGCTTCAAAACGCTCTAAACCAACATATTCGCTAGGTGCAGGAATAGTTTTAGAAATTTGCTCGCCCGCTTTCGCGATGTATTCAAACTCAGCAACAACTTCAGCATTTTTGTTGAAGATGTTGATGATTGGCAATTCGCAACGTTTACCTACTTCATAGTCATTGAAGTCATGCGCAGGGGTGATTTTCACACAGCCTGTACCGAATTCTTTATCGACATATTCGTCTTTAACGATTGGAACCGCACGACCAGTGATTGGCAGGATGATGTTTTTGCCAACAAGCGCAGCATAACGTTCATCATCAAGTGCAACGGCAACAGCTGTATCACCAAGTAGTGTTTCAGGACGAGTGGTTGCCACAACGATGTGATCTTTACCATCGTGCGTGCGTAGTGATTTATCTTCAAAGAAGTATTTAAAGTGCCACAATGAACCTGCTTCTTCTTTATCAGACTCAACTTCTAAGTCAGACAGCGCAGTTTGTAATTTTGGATCCCAGTTCACCAAACGTTTGCCGCGGTAGATCAGACCTTCTTCGTGCAGTTTTACAAACACTTCTTTTACCGCGTTTGATAAACCATCATCCATGGTGAAGCGTTCACGTGACCAGTCAACCGAAGAACCTAGGCGACGAATTTGACGGGTAATGTTACCGCCAGACTGTTCTTTCCATTCCCATACTTTTTCGATGAACTTTTCACGACCCAGGTCATGACGGCTAATGCCTTGTGCACCCAACTGACGCTCTACAACCATTTGTGTTGCAATACCGGCGTGGTCAGTACCCGGTTGCCATAAAGTATTTTTACCTGACATACGGTTAAAACGGGTTAAGGCATCCATGATGGCATTGTTAAAACCATGACCCATATGCAGGCTACCCGTGACGTTTGGTGGCGGAATCATGATACAGAAAGATTCGCCTTTTTCAGACGGCTTAAAGTAACCACGCTCTTCCCAAGTTTGGTACCATTTTTTCTCGATCTCGGTCGGATCGTAGGTTGTCGCGATATTTTGCGCTGAGTCAGTCATAGTCTAAACAGATCAAAAGTGAATGAAAAATTGGATCTATTGTAGCAAAAAAAATAGTGCATGCGGCAGCTTAACCAAATGCAAACTTTAGCCAATTGGCATGTATAGCAACTCATCGTATGATAGATTGATAAAAAAACGCGACTCATCGCAGCATATCAAAAAGGATAATAAGATGAGCTATAACATTTCCCTGAAGCTTCAACCCGAAACCCATCAGCGCTTTAAAGACCTTCATTCCAGATTAAATGCCGGCGAGCGAGACAGTCTTGCCAGACCCTTAGGTGAAAATCTGGCCGATATGGCCTGTGAAATTATTGACCAGATTTTTGGTCAGGTGGTGCAGTTGGCCAATTCACCGGACAGCGAGTCCGAAAAAGTGATTCAGCAGATTATGCATAACACCCGTAAATATATGCCGTGGTCGGTTTCGTTGTTTGGCAATGAGCGTCTGATGCCTATGGTGAACTATTTGCATCGCATGACCTATGAGCATCAAGGTGATGCTTTTGTTCGATATCCGGTGGAAAAATTACTAGTGATGGAACTGCTCGGCTGTGTTGACCAGATGAAAAATGGTAATCATCAATATGTATCACCCGCTTTAAAAGCCTTTACTCAGGTGGTCGATCAAGGGGTGACACATCTGATCCGTGAACCGAAAAAAATGTTGAAATTTAATGTGGTGGTCGATAAAACCTTGAATGGGGTGATTCATTTAACCACCCAGTTAGGCTATAAACGTTTTGACAAGCTCAGTCACATCTATGATGCTGATACCATGAGTTATTATTTTGAACATTTACTGGCATTTCTGGAAGATGAAATGCCGCACCATATTCATTAAAACAAGGGAAAGAGGATTTCATGGCGAAAGTTGAAGACTTAAATGGAAAAGTGGTCTGGATTACCGGCGCATCTTCAGGGATTGGCAAGGCGATTGCCCAGCAATGTGCTGAACTCGGAGCCCAGGTGGTACTGACTGCACGTCGGCATGAAGAACTGGAAAATGTTCGCCAAAGTCTCACTAATCCAGATCAGCATATTTCAGTCATTGCCGATATCACGGATGAAAGCCAGGTTCGTCATGCCTATGAACAGGTTTTGCAACAAAAAGGCCGGATTGACTGGCTGATTAATAATGCAGGACTCAGTCAACGTGCCCTGATTCAGCACACCACCATGCAGACTGAACGCGCTATTATGGAAGTCGATTATTTCTCGCAGGTATTTCTCACCAAAATGGTATTGCCGACCTTTCTGGCACAAAAATCAGGTCGTATCGTGTTTATTTCCAGTGTGGCAGGTTTGCTTGGCACCCAGTATCGCGCCTCCTATTCAGCAGCCAAAGCAGCGATTCATATGTGGGCCAATAGTTTACGTGCTGAAGTTGCTGATCAGGGCGTTCAGGTCTCAGTGATATTCCCGGGCTTTGTTCAAACCAATGTGTCGTTTAATGCTTTAAATGGGGAAGGCAAGCCACAAGCCAAGCAGGATGAAGCGATTGAAAATGGTCTGTCGGCAGAAGATTTTGCCCGTCAAAGCGTACAAGCCTTGCAGTGCGGCGAAGAATATATCGTGATTGGCGGAAAGAAAGAAAAACTTGGTGTGCTAGTTTCACGTATTTCCCCCAAGGTGCTGTACAAAATGATTCGCAAGACCAAGGTGAAATAAGAGATTTAAAGTTTTATCAAATTCAGGCAATTTTCTCTTGAGCGAATTGAACCTGATTACGGCCCATCTGTTTGGCCTGATACATGGCATGATCAGCCGCTAAAGTGGCTTCTTTAATCTGATTAGGATGATTGAAGAAGCTGACTCCGATACTGATAGTCAGGTAAATATGCTGCTGTTCATGATGTAATGGGGTTTCTTCAAGCTGTAACCGGATCCGTTCAGCAATTTTAAAGGCGGCATCTTTTTGAATGTCATGCAAGACGAGCAGAAACTCTTCACCACCAATACGTGACACTTGGTCTTTGTCCCGAATATTGGCTTTAAATATCTGACTGATATGTTGTAAAACCAGATCACCGACCTGATGTCCATAACGATCATTAACGGCTTTGAAATGATCTAGATCTGCCATCAAAACTGCATGCTGTAAGGCGGGATTGGGATCTATTTTTTGAATATAGGCTTCAAAGCCACGACGGTTTAATAATCCGGTCAGCGGGTCGTGATGGCGCTCCCGTTGCAACTTTCGCACCAGATCCAAAATTGCACAGCCAATGAATAAACCTAAAAAGATCAGATCAATCAGCAGCAGGAGCAGCTGCGTAAATGCCCATGCCGGTTCGTAATGGGCGACAAATCCCTGATCCTCAAGTAAAACAGAGAATAGCAAGGCACGACCCATAATGATGAACGCGGTCGCGAGGGTAAAAATTTTCAGGTAACTGTCGATACGTAAGCGTGTACTCGTCCGAATAAAGGCAATCGGGCGGTGCAAATAAATTGCCGCAGTAATGCTACCAATAATCAGCAAACGGGCAGTCTGGTCAGCAGTCACTTGGGTAAAGTAGTAAATGCCAAACGCACCCAAGGCAATCAGGTAAATATAGTTTGGCCATACATAGTCGATTTTTAAACGCTCATAAATGGCTTTGCTGTGAAAGGTACAGGACAAGAAGTAAAGAGCAGCAATGAAACTGGAGATTTCAACTAAAACTGCTGCAGATAAAACGGTATTGAGTAATATCGTTACGCCAATCAGAATCAGTGCATAAGCATAAGATCTTAAATAATTAGGTAAGCCTTTATAATAGGAAATACTCAGCGTGATGATCCCCAGGCTCGACATGATGCTGGGCACGAGTAGACTGTAAAAATTCAAATCCGGGATCAGCGTGTTAGATTATAATGTGAGCAGGTGGGTGAATAATATCATTTATTGCGATGAAAAATATAAATAAAATGGATAATCAAACTAATCGAAATGACCTGTTGAACCGCTCGATATTTTATAAAAACTCAAAAAAATAATATCAAAATGCCCCTTACTCCTGATGATCATTGAGCTGAAAAGGCATTTGTTTTAGTCCAAATCAATGGACGTATTTATAAAATGCTACCAATTTGGACTTGTAGTTTTATCCTGAAAATTTAAGGTGTAAACAGGATGAAAATATAAAGGATCTATCTGAATGAAAACCCCGGTGCCCGATTATCTCCAGCATGTATTAACGGTCTGTCATGATAATGATCAGGGCGCTTTGGCTGACTATATCCCTGAACTGGCAGCGGTAGATCCAAACAAGTTCGCTTTGGCGCTGACTACGGTGGATGGCACGATTTATTCCACGGGAGATGATGAAACCGAATTTACCATGCAGTCGATGTCCAAGCCTTTTGCCTATGCCTTGGCATTGCAGCATTTGGGAATTCCAGCAGTACTGGAAAAGGTCGGCGTTGAACCTTCAGGAGAGGCTTTTAATCAGATTTCGCTAGATAAAGAAACCAATCTTCCTAAAAATCCAATGATTAACTCGGGTGCGATCACTACGCATTCTTTGATTCCGGTACAAAAAGGCATTTCACGTGCGGAATGCTTACGCCGTTTTTTAAGTGAGCTGGCAGGACGTCAACTGGAATTCGACAAGCAGGTGTATAAGTCGGAAGTCAAAACTGCATTCCGGAACCTGTCGATTGGCTATATGCTACGTACCGTAGGTGTGCTGGATTCGGATCCGGTAGAAATCGTCAATGGATACATCAAGCAATGTGCGATTAAAGTGACGGTCAAAGATCTGGCAAATATCTGTAGTGTGCTCGCCAATGGCGGTGTTCAGGCCAAAACGGGCAAACAGCTGCTAGAGCGTGATGTGGTGCGCCAAGTGCTCAGCGTGATGATGACCTGTGGCATGTATGATGCGGCGGGTGACTGGCTGACGACGGTGGGCATTCCTGCCAAAAGTGGTGTATCGGGCGGAATTATCGGGGTATTGCCTGGGCAGGTGGGAATTGTGGTTTTTTCTCCTAAAATTGATGAGCATGGGCATAGTGTACGTGGCGTGGATATTTTTGAGCGTTTGTCGCGGGACATGGGCTTGCATCTGATGGAAGGGACGCCATCGGCACAGACCATTTTGCAAAGTCGTTATACTGTAGGTAAGAACAATGACATTGTCGTGTATGAGCTGCGCGGTGTATTGCAATTTACCGAATCGGAAATGTTGCTACGGATTTTGCAGGATGAGCCAGACGCTAAAACACGTATAGTCATAGACCTGACCAATTTGACTTTGATTCATGATGTGGGTGCACGCATGTTATTTGAAGGTGTCAAACGTTTACAAGCGAATGGGCACAAAGTGGTGGTCATTGACTCAGAAGGCGTATTGGGTGAGGAACAGGTGAAAGGCAATAAGCGGGTAGTGGTGACAGAAGAGTTAGAGCGCTATTTAGAGAAGTTTAGTTAGACCATGTTCATGGGGATGAGCAATACCTTTCATTACTGGTGTTTTTAAACTTGCTCAGTAGAGGAAATGAAATTTGAAAAAAGCCCCGAACAGTGTCGGGGCTTTTTTTAAATCTTGCAAAGCTTATTTAATATGCTCGGCAATGTCCGTAAAGATCACGCCTAAGCCATGTGCACCAGCATCCGGATAGCCTAAGCTACGATCACCGACCGTACCGGCACGGCCCATACGCGCTACGATCTCTTTGGTAGATTCTGCACCTTTTACCGCAGCCTCTGCACCCAAGACAAAGTTTTCTTTAAACGTCTTGTCGGTATTGGTTGACCAAGAGTCTGCGCAAGGTACAAGTGCATCAATCAGGGTTTTGTCACCGACCACAGCACCACGACCAAACGAACGCTCACCTGTCACTTGAATACCTTTGACCGCAGCTTGCAGCATCTCGGCAAAATCTGCCACGCTTAGGGTTTGTTTACCTTGAATGGCTTTGCTGGCTGAACGGAAAGCAGAACCCCAAATTGGCCCTGACGCACCGCCACAATGCTCCATGATAATCATTGAACTGTTCAGCAAAAATTCATCCATCTGTTGTGCTTGAATCAGGCTTTGCCATTCGCGTTTTAGCTGTTTAAAACCTTTAGCCACACTCATGCCAAAATCGCCGTCACCAGCATGGGCATCTAGTTCGCAGAATGGCACTTCATTTTTGATGATGCAGGCAGCCATCACATCGACCACATACCGCATATTTTCAATCATGAACTGTTCATTTTGAATTTCAGCATGCTCAGGCTGAGTTTCGACTTCTGTATTGGCGGTTTGTTTTGCTGCTGCGTCTTGTGCTGCAAATTCAAATGGTAGTGCAGGCGAGCCATCCAGTTTAAATGCTGGAGTATTGGCTTCCGCATCTAAATAGGTTTTCAGTTCCTCATCCACAGCAAGCAATGAGACCGATGCACCATTCATGTCGATACTGGTCATGTAGTTGCCAACGAAGGTGCGGTAAATCTTGATGCCTTTGCGCGCCAGATGTTCGCAAACATCATTGTTAAACACATACAGTTCTTGCATTGGCGTTGAACCAAAGCCGTTGACTAGAACAGCAACTTCAGTCAGATCAGGGCGATCGAGGAACAGGTCATCGATAATACGTTGTGCCAGTTCTTTGGATGGCAGAATTTTTTCACGACGAATGCCTGGTTCACCATGGATACCGACGCCGTATTCCATTTCATCATCGGCTAGGGTAAAGGTGGGTGTACCTTTGGCAGGAACAGTACATGAGGTATAGGCGAAACCAAGACTAATCACGTTATCCGCTGCTTTTTGAGCCACAGCTTTGACTTCCGCAAGCTCTAAACCTTTTGACGCTGCTGCACCGGCAATTTTATGCACGAAGATGGTACCCGCAACACCACGACGACCAACCGTATAGAGGCTGTCTTTAACGGCAATATCATCCGCCACTTTGACATAGTCAACCTTGATGCCATCTTCCGCAGCCAAGGCAGCACCATTCTGGAAATTCATCATATCGCCAGAATAGTTTTTGATGATCATCAAAACGCCTTTGTCTGTTGCCACATGTTGCAGGGCTTTGTAGACCTGAATTTGTGAAGGTGATGCAAATACGTCACCGCATACGGCAGCGTCTAACATGCCTGTGCCGACAAAGCCCGCATGTGCAGGTTCGTGACCGCTACCACCGCCACTGATCAGTGCCACGTTATTGTGTTTTTGTTTACGTGAAAGGATTTTATGCGATTCGGTAAATTGTAGTTCAGGGTGGGCAAGGACAAAGCCTTTGCACATTTCGACAACCAGGTTTTCTGGGTTGTTGATGAGTTTTTTCATGGAGGAGGGCCTTCACGTATTCTGGGAGAGGTCTAAAGTCTTATTATTATGGAAATGTTTGAAATTTGCTGACTTAAAAATGTAAAAACAGATGATTTTTGGGTGAGCGGTTAGAAATGGGGCAGTTTCAGATTTTTTATTGGTTGTTAAATTTTACCTCTCCCTAACCCTCTCCTAAAAGGAGAGGGAATGTCTATTCATAAATTTATGTCAGCATTTAAATAGTAATGAATGCTCCCTCTCCCATTGGGAGAGGGTCGGGGTGAGGGATTTTGTAAAGTAAATATGAGGTTTGCAGTTCTATCGGCAAAAGCCAATTTTAAATTACATCGTGAATTTTTACTGTCCTGCTGTGAATTTGGTGATTGAGTGCGATGGCAGTCAACACTTTACAAATGAAGGCTTAGAAGCGGATCGGGTCCGAGATGAAGCCTTGGCTCAACTCGGATTGAAAGTGCTTAGGTTTGATAACGGGCAGGTGATCGAACAGTTGGATAATGTGGTAGAAGTGATTTATCAATTTATTCAACAAGAATCTCCCTAAATCCCTCTTTGAGAAAGAGGGACTTCATGCGAATTTTATGATGGTTTTGGATTCGTGCTGTTCCTCCCTTTTCAAAAGGGAGGTTAGGAGGGATTATATTTGCCCTTCATACATTTTTTTAGCTTCAATTACTTTGTCTAATTTTCTATGAATTAAAGATACTGTTGATAATATATCTAAGGCATCTTGTTCATCTATACTCCATGTAATTTTGGGAGCATGGGCTGTAGTATTTCTAAATGTTCCAAATATGCCTTTGAGTAAATGCATAAAACCATTCTGTTCACTCTGATAGCTCGGTGTGGTTAAATTATTTAAGGCTAAATAAGGCACTTTATTTTTATACGAAAAAGCTTGATCAACTAATTCAGCTCCATCAGAAGTTAGATTCGTTTTAAGTCTGATTTTCTCAGCAATACTTTTAGTAGCTTCAAATACTGCATGAAAATAGTTATCTACAAGTAATTCTGCTTTGCAGAAAGTAAGTACATCAGGATGAATTTTTCTATCTAATAATGATTTTCTTAAATTTTTTGCTCGTGCTTCAGCCTCACTGAAAGTTTGAACTTTTTCAGCGTACTTGATTTCTCCACTTTCTGTTAATTCAAAACCTTCGAAAGATAAAGCAAAATTTAAATCATTTCTTATGTATTCAAACCACTCCTTCCTATTTATGTGTCTCGATGGGCGCATAACGTGCTTTATAAAAGCTAAAATATGATTTGAGCAACGGTCATTGTGTTGTTTGCTATTTAAAGCTTCGTATAGACGTTTCCATTTGGTGATATTCGGTTGAAGGTCAGGGATATGACATTCTGCTAGATATTTGCCTATCTCAGTTCCAGAAAGTCCATCATTCGTTTCACCGAGAATTTTACATATTGACTCTAAACTTCCTGAATCTAGAATTTTTATGATAGCCATTATTTAATGTTCAATTTTTAGTATTTATTCATTTTAAGTAATTGTTTTATTTATATCAATTAATCCCTCCCAATCTCCCTTTAAAAAGGGAGGAGTTGTCACGTAAATAATTTGATACGTGGAAGTCCCTCTTTAACCTAGCGACATATATGGCTCAGGATTTAGGGGGATTAAAAGATTAAAAACAAAAATCCCCTCGATTGAGGGGGATTTTTTATTCGATACGAATGGATTCTTCCCCCTTTGGAAAAGGGGGATCGAGGGGGATTACACCACAGAATCATCCAAATTCGGTGCTAACCAACGTTTCGCTTCATCTAACGTCCAACCTTTACGCTTCGCATAATCTTCCAACTGGTCGCCAGAGATTTTACCCACGTTAAAGTATTCAGTTTCAGGGTTTGCATAATAGAAACCGCTCACTGATGAAGGTGGCCACATCGCAAAGCTCGTCGTCAAGTACGTACCAATCTTGTCGGTTGTACCTAACCAATCAAAGAGTGGTGCTTTTTCAGAATGCTCAGGACAAGCAGGATAACCTGGTGCAGGACGAATACCGACATACTTTTCTTTAATCAAATCTTCATTTGATAAAGCTTCGTCTGCTTGATAGCCCCAGAACTCTTTACGAATACGCTCGTGTAAATGCTCTGCAAATGCTTCGGCAAAACGGTCACCCAAGGCTTGAACCATAATCGCATTATAGTCATCACCTTTGGCTTTGTATTCTTGCGAAAGTTCTTCCGCACCAAAAATCGACACGGTAAAGCCACCCAAGTAATCCTGAGCCACATCTTTTGGCGCAACAAAGTCTGCCAAAGAGTAGTTCGCTTTACCTGTCACTTTGTCAGACTGCTGACGTAAGTGCTCGAAGCTGTGGGTTACATTACCCGCTTCATCTGCAACGGCAACTGTATCTGCTGCTACACGGTTTGCAGGATAAATACTAAACGTCGCACGCGCATCAAAACGTTTATTCTCGATGATGTCTTTCAGCATTGCTTGTGCTTGTTCATACAAGTCACGTGCTGCTTCACCCACCACTTCATCTTCAAGGATTTTCGGGAATTTACCCGCCAGGCTCCATGAAATAAAGAACGGTGTCCAGTCAAAATATTCCACCAGAGTTTCAAGCGGATAATTTGTGAAAATTTCTGAACCGATGAAGTTCGGCTTAACCGGTGCATTCTTGTCGAAGTCGATCTTGAAGCCGTTTTCAACCGATTCTTGATAAGACAATTTAGCCGCTTTCGGTTGCTTGTTCGCAAGACGGGTACGGATTTTTTCATAATCCGCTGCATAGTCAGCCAAAAGCTTAGGTTTCATCTCAGGAGAGAGCAACTGCGTGGCTACACCTACGGCACGCGAAGCATCCGCGGTATAAAGCACGCCATCATTATGATATTGCGGTGAGATTTTCACTGCGGTATGCGCTTTAGAAGTCGTTGCACCACCAATCATCAGTGGAATGTTAAAGCCTTTACGTTGCATTTCTTTGGCAACAAAGACCATTTCATCCAATGACGGCGTGATCAGACCAGACAAACCGATGATATCGACTTTTTCATCAATCGCAGTTTGCAGAATCTTCTCGCATGGCACCATCACGCCCAGATCCACGATGTCATAACCATTACAGCCTAATACTACACCAACGATGTTCTTACCGATGTCGTGTACGTCACCTTTCACCGTAGCCAGCAGGATTTTACCTTTAGCTTCAGCTTGGGTTTTCTCGGCCTCAATGAACGGGTTCAACCACGCCACAGCCTGTTTCATCACGCGTGCAGATTTGACTACTTGCGGCAAGAACATTTTACCGGCACCGAACAGGTCGCCGACCACATTCATACCTGCCATCAATGGGCCTTCGATCACATCGAGTGGGCGTGTAGAGTTTAAACGAGCTTCTTCAGTATCCTGGTCGATATAAGTCGTGATGCCTTTTACCAACGCATATTCAAGACGTTTTTCAACAGACTCATTACGCCACTCAAGATTTTCTTCGGCTTTTTGCGTACCACTTTGACCACGGTATTTTTCAGCAACCGCAAGTAGTTTTTCGGTCGCTTCCTGACCGCTTTCACCCTGGTTCTGGTTTAAAACAACATCTTCAACCGCTTCTTTCAATTCTTTATCGATGTCATCGTAAATCGCCATCTGACCGGCATTTACAATACCCATAGTCATGCCTTGCTGAATGGCATGGTACAGGAACACTGAGTGAATCGCTTCACGTACCGGTTCGTTACCACGGAACGAGAATGATACGTTCGACACACCACCAGAAATCATCGCATTTGGCAGGTTCTGTTTAATCCAGCCAGTCGCTTCAATAAAGTCCACGCCATAGTTGTTGTGTTCTTCAATACCGGTCGCAATCGCAAAGACGTTCGGGTCAAAGATAATATCTTCAGAGGGGAAGCCCACTTCATTCACAAGAACATCATATGAACGTTTGCAGATTTCTTTTTTGCGCGCAGCTGTATCGGCCTGACCATCTTCATCAAATGCCATCACGATCACCGCAGCACCATATTGACGGCAGAGGCGGGCACGTTCGACAAACTCGTCATGACCTTCTTTCAGGGAAATCGAGTTCACCACAGCTTTACCTTGCACACATTTCAGGCCCGCTTCAATAATCTCCCATTTAGAAGAATCCAGCATGATGGGCACACGTGAAATATCTGGCTCAGAAGCAATCAGATTCAGGAAATGCACCATCGCACCTTGCGAATCGAGCATGCCTTCATCCATGTTGATGTCGATGATCTGCGCACCGGCTTCAACCTGTTGACGGGCAACATCAAGTGCTTCGGCGAAGTTTTCTTCACGAATCAGACGCAGGAATTTTTTCGAACCGGTGACGTTGGTACGTTCACCGACGTTCACAAACAGTGAATCTTTGGTGATGTTAAATGGCTCTAAACCACTTAAACGACAAGCCGGTTCAATTTCAGGAATTTGGCGAGGGGTAATGCCTGCAACAGCATTTGCAATCGCGCGGATATGATCCGGCGTAGTGCCACAGCAACCACCGGTAATATTAATTAAGCCACTTTCAGCAAATTCTTTAATAAATGCTGCAGTTTCTTCCGGCGTTTCATCATATCCACCGAAGGCATTTGGCAAACCAGCGTTTGGATGCGCTGAAACAAAGGTATCGGCAACGTCAGACACGGTTTTCACGTGTGGACGCATCGCATCTGCACCCAGCGCACAGTTAAAGCCGATAGAAAGTGGCTCCGCATGGCGCATCGAGTTCCAGAAAGCTTCAGCGGTTTGACCAGTCAATGTACGACCTGATGCATCCGTGATCGTACCTGAAATCATGATTGGCAGTTCATAGCCTAATTCTTTAAAGACTTCTTTCACCGCAAAAATGGCGGCCTTGGCATTCAAGGTATCGAACACGGTTTCGATCAGGATGATGTCTGCACCACCTTCGATCAAGGCTTTGGTTGATTCAATATAGTCAACTTTTAAAGCATCAAAAGTGATGTTACGGAACGCAGGGTCATTCACGTTTGGAGAAATAGAAGTGGTACGTGATGTCGGACCAATCACACCTGCCACAAAGCGTGGTTTTTCCGGTGTTGAATATTTGGCACAGGCTTCTTTGGCCAGACGTGCTGCTTCACGGTTAATCTCGGGAACCAGATCTTCCATGTGGTAATCCGACATTGAAACGCGGGTACCGTTAAAGGTATTGGTTTCAATAATGTCGGCGCCAGCTTCCAAGTAAGCTTCATGAATGCCTTGAATGATCTGTGGCTGAGTCAGCACAAGCAAATCATTATTACCTTTGAGATCATAGGCCCAGTCAGCAAAACGCTCACCACGATAATCGGCTTCTTCCAGTTTATGGCGCTGGATCATGGTACCCATCGCACCATCGATAATTAAAATTCTTTTGGCAAGAAGTTCTTTTAAAGTGGTAAGTGTAGACATTCAAACTTTCTCAGCAGAAATCAAAAAAAACGACGCTAATCTTAGCAGATTAGTTGACTGATTTCTGCTGAGATTGCTCAGAATGATGGATAAGCATGATATGAAAATTTGATAAGTCATCTAGAAAAACAACAAGTTTTAACATGCGGATCAGAAAATAATGCAATCTCGAATCTGATTCGATGCCTTACAGACAAGAAACAGGATCAGAAAATTAAGCTGATGCTTTCATTCATGAAATTGTCATATTGATGGCTTATGCTGTGCAAATGAAACTTTTGCTCTGCTTGATGACAGGTAGGGCATGAATCGTTTTGGTAGCAAAATATGTGCGGTTGCTAAGCTTAAATAAGCTGGAATCCTCTCTTAAGTAATTGATTTATAAAATCAAAATCTAGTGTTTTAGTCGGAATTAAACAGGACGAATAGCAGCAAGAAAATCCAAATAATTGCTTCATATGACAGCAGTTTGTCATATAATTGTCACAATTTAACTGAACAATATGGGGATTCTTGAATCCTCTATTCCTGCTTGCATGAATCCTAATCAAACTCCCGTAGATTCAGCACACGGGTCGGCTTCCCAAAAGTCGACCAATGTTCATGTGCCAACACCGAAATTCTTTATGCCGGTGTTCCTGACTCTTATTATCACTACGCTGATTTATATCGGCTTCCAGTTGTCTGCAGATTTAGCGCATGTACCGGCCTTGGGCTTGTATTCAGTTATTTTGTTAGCGACGGCACTTTTTATTGCGTTGAGCTTTGAGTTCGTCAATGGCTTTCACGATACCGCCAATGCTGTGGCCACAGTCATTTATACCAATGCACTTTCAGCTCCTGTCGCAGTGATGTGGGCCGGCTTCTGTAACTTCCTTGGGGTTATGGTCGCCAGTGGTGCGGTCGCTTACGGCATTATTGCGTTATTGCCAGTCGAGCTGATCATGAATGTCGGCTCCGGAGCAGGTTTTGCCATGGTTTTTGCCATGCTGATCGCGGCAATTCTCTGGAATCTGGGAACCTGGTTCCTCGGTATTCCGGCATCCAGTTCACATACCCTGATCGGTTCGATTCTGGGTGTGGGCATCATGAACTATATTCTGAATGCCGGTGCTGGCGCTTCAGGTATAGACATGGAGCAGGTGATGAAAGTCGGTAAGGCGCTGTTATTCTCACCTTTAATCGGTTTTGCATTTGCTGCGATTGTGTTCCTGCTGGTGAAAAAAATCTTCAAGCGTCAACTGGAATTGTTCCAGCCACCTGAAGGTAACAAGCCACCGCCACCATTGATTCGTGCCATGCTGATCTTTACCTGTACTGGGGTGAGCTTTGCCCATGGTTCAAATGACGGTCAAAAAGGTATGGGCCTGATCATGCTGATCCTGATCGGCTGTGTACCTTTAGCGTACTCGCTGAACAAGAATCTGGATGCACAACATATTCAGTCTTTTGGTCAGTTATCTGCACAAACAGCGGATGTGATCTATCCAAATCATCAGGACATTCCGGATGAACAAGCCCGTGATGTGATCACCAAGTACATTCAGACCAAGGAAATTACCCCTGAAGTCGTGCCTGCATTGGCAAGCTTGACGGATCATCTGGGTGAAAAAGTTGGTAGCTATACCAGCATTAAGGATGTTCCTGAAGCTCAAGTATCTGAATTCCGTAATGACATGTACCTGAGCACTACAGCATTTAAACGTCTGGATAAAGCAGAAGCTTTACCGGCAATGAGTGCTGCACAGGAAAAAACAGTAGATGAATACCGCGACAATCTGGATTCATTCCTGCAATACATTCCGACCTGGGTGAAAGTGGCGACAGCCTTGGCACTTGGTCTGGGTACGATGGTCGGCTGGAAGCGTATTGTCGTGACGGTTGGTGAGCGTATTGGTAAACAGCATATGACTTATGGTCAGGGTATGTCTGCCGAACTTGTGGCAATGTCAACTATTGCAGCGGCAGATGGCTTTGGTATGCCGGTATCCACTACCCATGTATTGAACTCTGCAGTAGCAGGTACCATGGTGGCGAACAAGTCAGGTCTGAACTTCCAGATGGTGAAAACTATTCTGTCTGCCTGGATCTTTACTTTACCAGCAACGATCTGTCTGTCAGGTAGTTTGTACTGGGTACTGTTAAAAGTATTCTAAATTATTTAGACATAAAAAAGCTGCTCTAGAGCAGCTTTTTTATGGGTGGAAGAAAAATTAAGGATGTAAAAGAGGAACCTAAATTACGATTAAGGCGACAGGGATGTCGCCGTTAGGCTGTGATATAGGGACATATCATCAGCTTAACAAAAGATTTTTGTTACTTTTGATCTTTCAAAAGTAAAGAAAAAAAGAAGCTATAAAATAGATCAACTTAAATCTGCCCAAAGCACATTCATAAGAATTTGAATGATTGAAAGCCTAAATTAACCTCTCCCTAACCCTCTCCTAGAAGGAGAGGGAACGCCCATTTTCAATTAAAGTTCTCTCTGCTTTAGGGATGAGCAGCACTGCTACGCAACGAGGGGAGAACTTTAAAAATAACGATTACCTTTCTTATGGAAAAATTGGATGAAGATAATAAAAAAATTACTTCTTCAACTTACTCAATAATCCTTTTGGCAACTTCTCTGTCGCAAAACCATATAGTGCAGCAAAAGGTAGTGCGGTACGTGCCAGATAGGCCACTCGCCACAAACCACCATGATTCGCGCCATGCATCATTAATTCAAGCGGATGGTTCAGCTTCACTTCAGGATTGGCCACCGATTCTGGATTGCGAAGGTCATGAATCCACAGTGCAGCCATAATTGCATTGGTGGTTTCAGGTGCAAAGGCTTCAACATCAAACAGGCTGGCGCCGTTGAACGCTGCTTTTAATAGCGGATTTTTGGTCACGGAATAGGTCGTAGTAGAAGGGGCAATATTGATGCTGACCCGCTTACCTTGAGCACGAGCTAAGGTAGCACGCCATTGCTGAATGCGTTTTGCCAGCGCATAGTTCGGGCCTTGTTCAACCACCAGACAGTCACAAATACCATACGCCTGATCACCAGACTGAATCAGTTCATGCGCATTTTTCTGGAAAAAATGTTTGCGGCTTAAAGTGGAAACACCTTTGGAGATGATTGCCTGTGCCTTGGAGCGTTCAGTATATTTTACTTTTGACGCTTCAATCACTTCACTCGGAACCGCATAAACATCGGTCGGCGTACACATGTACATCAGGCTGGTATTGGCTTTTTGCTGGCTGACATGCTGCATGATGGCATCCATCGCCATGGAGACCCGAACATGCTTTTCACCATCCAGATAGGCAATTGCAGCCAGATCCAGATCCTGCTCGAACTGTAATAACCATTTGGCAATTTCAGGAATCTGGGTCAGCAAATTCGCCCCCAGTTTTTCTTTTAAAATATCAAGTGAAGTATCAGCAGGCAGGTCTTCGGTACAAGGTGCATATAGCGTGGCATTGCCTTGGTTGATGGTATCAACAATCTTGCCCCATACCCGGGTATTCGGCAGATCAATCGCTACAATATTGGCTTTCCATTTCGCCAGCCAGGTCAAAGGGCCGGCTTCAGATGCTGCACCAAACAGCACCGTGGTTCGATCTGACAGGTCAAACCATTCAGGATGCACGACACATTCACGTAGGGCATTGGCATGACTGGTTTCCACAATGCCTTGGCTTTCCCAGCGTTCAATCTGCTCCAGTAAGGCATCACCTTGCAGCTTTTGACCCTGGTAAGGCACATACCATTCTGGTGGCGATTTGCTATGACCTGTCAGCTTGAATGTATGCAACTGACCTGCGGGTAGAGTTAAAGCATCTTGCAATACATACTTTTGACCATCACGGTAAAATTCAAAAGTCTGATGGGCCTTTGCTAATCCATCTTCGGCAATTTTCAAGCTAGCTTCAGGAGAACTCAGTCCCTGTTCGACCAGTTGCTTAAAATGTACTGTGTAGTGTTTGCGCCAGTTTTTTTCTGATTGTGCCTGTTGAGAACTGCGTGAATCGACATTGGCTAGCGCTGCCGCGATGATTGCGCGCCCTGCTTTAGAGCTACTTGGTTTTTGTTGCGGAGACTGAAGAGGAAATTGAAGACCGTCTGGTGTAGTGGACATGCAAAATATCTCGAGAATGACAGTAATTAATATACAGATGTATACATTATCGCTGCAAAATTCAGTCCAAGATTGGCATTAAGTGACATCATCACTTTCTAATATATTACTAGATGTTTCAAACAAATAAGAGAGCAGCAGCTCTCTTATCAATTTTTAGCAGAAATATGAGGTTCAATTCATATATAGCCTCATTCTCTTATCATTAAATAACCCTAATTAAAATGGAACTTGCATCAGTTTATTCAGGAAATGCGGAATCAGGCGTGGCTCCAGAATAATCGTCATGACCACCCCGTAAGCCGCTCCCCATAAATGCGCGCTGTGATTAATGTTGCTATTGCCTTTTTTGCCTGACCAGATGCTATAAGCTACATACAGCACAGCAAAAATAATGGCAGGAACCGGAATGAAGAACACAAAGATCAACTTCCAAGGTTCAAACAGAATATAGGCAAACAGTACAGCCGAGGTTGCACCGGAAGCGCCGAGACTGGCCCAGCGCGCATCATTTTTATGCTTCAGGTAACTGGGTAGAATCGCTGCGATCAGACCACCGAGGTAAAACAGGATAAAACCCAGGTCATACAGATATTGACGATAAAAGCTTTCAATCACGCTGCCGAAGAAGAACAGGGTAATCATGTTAAACAAGAGATGAGCTCCATCCGCATGGATAAAGCCATGCGTAATAAAGCGGTCATATTGTCCACGTTGCAGTGCCGGTGGCCAGAAAATCAGGCGATTCATCACCGTCTCTTTGGAGAAAGCAATAAATGACACAATACAGGTGATCAGAATAATGGTCACGGTATGATTAAAAGGTAAATCAAGCATATAAATGATTCTAAGGGTGCCTATTTGCCAATTATCATGCCATTAAAATTAAGCTAAAGTTGTACTTTTATAATAAATCCGACAATTTTAGTTGATTTTTAAAAATTACCCCGCATCTTCAGTTAAAATGGCCGCTTGAGCTTGAGGAAATTATTGTTATGTCGACTGAGAACAGCAGCACTCCAGTTGTTGGTGAAATTCCCAACTTATTGATTACACCAACAGCACAAGAGTATTTAAAGGATCTACTGGATAAACAGAACACCCCGGGTATTGGTGTGCGTGTTTTTGTAGAGCATCCGGGTACTCCTCGCGCTGAATGTTGCATGGCCTATAGTGCACCTGATGAAGTTGTACCGACGGATTATAAGCAGGAATATCCTGATTTCCCTGCTTTTATCGACTCGCCATCTATTCCGTATTTACTCGATGCCGTGATTGACTACAACAAAGACCGTTTTGGTGGTCAGTTGACTTTCCGTGCACCGAATTCCAAAGTGCCACGCGTGGGTCCAGATGCATCGGTAGAAGAGCGTATTACCTATGTATTGCAGTCTGAAATTAACCCGGGCCTGGCAGGTCATGGCGGTAACTGTGCACTGGTTGAAGTCAAAGAAGATCCTGAAAAAGGTTTAACCGCTGTACTTAAATTTGGTGGTGGTTGCCAGGGCTGTTCTGCGATTGATATCACTTTGAAGCAAGGTGTTGAAACCACATTAAAACAACATGTACCAGAGTTAATGCATGTCGTTGATGAAACGGATCATAGTCAGTCTGAAGGTGCGTATATGAAATAAGCTGTTCCATATAACAGTTTATTTATCGCATTTTAAGAAACCTCGAAATTTCGAGGTTTTTTTATATCTGGCTTAAAAATCAGTGAATGTTAATGATAATAATTATCAACAGTAATTGCATTCAATTGAAAAGCTGTTACACTTCGCAACCGAATAAACATGATCTCTTCATAAATATTGGGGCGCGCAAGGTATGAATAAGCCATTCTTAAAAACCACTTTGGCATTTGCTGTATTTACAGCTATGGCGGGAAATACATCTGCAGTAGAAGCTGTTGTTCCACAGGCGAAAGCGACTAAATTGCAAACGATTGTGGTGACCGCAACAGGTTATGAGCAAGATTTGGCTAAAGCACCAGCTTCCATTACCGTGATTGATCGTGAAGAATTAGATAAACGTGAATATAACGACATTACTGATGTACTGCGTAATACGCCCGGGGTCGTGGTTTCAGGTGCAGGTTCTGCACAGACCATCAGTATTCGTGGTATGAGTTCAAACTACACCTTGTTTCTTGTAGATGGTAAACGTCAATATGGCAAGGATGTCAATCCGAATGGGGATGATGGTGGTTTTGAGAAAAATATTCTGCCACCTATTTCAGCAATTGAACGTATTGAAGTGATCCGTGGACCAGCGTCTACACTCTATGGTACGGATGCCATGGGCGGGGTAGTCAATATCATTACCAAAAAAGTGTCGGATGAATGGTCTGGTCATGTCGAATTAGGAACCACAATTCAGGATAGTAGCCGTTCAGGTGATATTAAAAATGCTTCTGTATATCTTGCCGGGCCTTTAATTGCAGACAAGCTGGGCTTGCAACTGGCAGTCAATAAGCAGGAACGTAAAGAAGACCGTTATGTTGGCGGCTTCCGTGGGACAGAACGTGAAAGCTTAAATTCACGTCTGACCTATGCCATTAATGATGATCATGATGTACAAGTTGAAGCCAATTTCGTGCAACAGGAATCAACTACGTCTGTAGGGGAAACGGTAGCACCTGCTCAAGGTGCTGCAGATTCATTCTCGCGTAATTATCGTAATGTTTATTCATTAACCCATAATGGCCGTTATAGCGATAACTTGGACAGTTCATCTTATATCCAGTATGAAAATTCAAAAAATCCGGATCGTGGAAATACGGAACTCGGCACCAAAGGGATTACCCTAGATACCTGGACAGCAAACAGTCAATGGAACTGGGCCTTAGGTGATCACATGCTGTCATTCGGTGGATATCTTAAAGATGAAAAACTGGTCGATAAAGCGACTAACCGTAATCCTAATGCACCTGAATTTAGTGAGTTAACACGTTGGTCTGCTGCCGCTTTCCTTGAAGACACCTGGAGTATTACGGATCGTTTCGATTTAACCGTCGGCCTGCGTTATGACCATGACGAAAACTATAGCGGCCATGTATCGCCACGACTGTATGGGGTGTACACGGTAAATGATAACTTTGTAGTAAAAGGTGGTGTGGCCACAGGTTATAAACAGCCTGATATTCGTGCAGCCACAAAAGGGTTTTATAGCGTCACGGGTGGCGGTGGTTCACCCTTAGCAACAGGGCGTGGCATTATTCGTGCCAATCCGGATTTAGAACCTGAATCAAGTGTATCTACTGAATTAGGTTTCAACTGGAAAAATGATTATATCAATACATCGCTGACTGGCTTTATCACTAAATATGAAGACCGTATAACAGAAGTTCGTGCCTGCGAAACCGATACTGATGGCACCACAACAAACCGCAATAATTGGCAGAATTGGAAATGTTTCGAAGGAGATATTCCATTTTACTTTATTAGTGAACGGATCAACGTGGATGAAGCAGAAATTCGTGGTGTAGAAGCAACGGTAGAAGCCAGTCTGAATGATTACACGACATTGACTGCTAACTATACCTATACCGATTCAGAGTTTAAATCGGGTGCTTTTAAAGGCCAGCCACTGAACCAGATGCCAGAACACATGTTTAATATTGGTGTGGATTATGAGCTAAATGATGCACTCAATGTATGGAGCCGCTTGCACCACCGTTCTGAAACCTCTGCATACTTGAGCCGTACTTCGATAGCTCAGCCAAATCCAGGTTACCAATTTGTAGATGTCGGCTTTAACTATAAATTCAGTCCGAATTTGACTGGTAAATTTGGTGTCTATAACCTACTGGATGAAAAAGCAGAAGATATTGATGGTGATCAACTATTGGATGGTCGTCGTTACGGTATCAGCTTAAATGCAAAATTCTAAAACTGTGAGTATAAAAAAAGCCGCTTCAAGCGGCTTTTTTTATACTTCAATCTTTAAGATATTCAGTGTACTTTTGGAATAATAAAACTGTTCCAAATATTGACGTGCACGTTCACGTAAGTGGCCTTGAGAAACCATCTGTTGGATTACCGGACTGAGCATTTGCTGCAATTCATTCTGAATTAAAGATTCATCAATATTCAGGTCACGTAATAACTGATCAAAAGTATGTTCCTGATTGCGGACATACCAGGTATGAATTCCGTCATGCACTTGCTGCTGCAGATAGTCCGTCTGGCGTATGTGATCCCAGATGTCATGACCTAAGCCGACTGTCTGATTCAGGTCCTGCAGCTCAATATAATTCTTCAAGACCGATACTGGCATGTCTTTGATTTTATGCCAGAGATTGGCCTGAAAATGATAGAGTTTCTCGTCGTCAAAATGCTGGTTCAGCACATGCTCACTCATCTGGCTGAGCTTTAGAATGTTTTTTTGCAGATAACGCGCAATGGTGCTATCGAGGTTGGTATCGGTGACATTTTCCAGAACGGATTTGCCCATTTTCATAAAGCGGGAAACCCCGGGCACGCTTTTGGCAATCATGGAGTTATCCATATAATCCTGAATGGAATGCTGGATCAATTGGGTAATCATGGCTGAAAATGCCGGATTATTCACGACGGTTTTAATCAGACGCTGACGATGGCCACTTTTGCTGGCCACATACTGGGCGATTTTGTCTACGGTCAGTACTGGAATCAGATCGGCAATCGTGGTGGTATCATTGGCCGGATGCACCAATGCAAAACGGATATGCTCGGCAATCTGTTCAATCAGAAAGCTGCTGGCTACAGTACCCAGAATCTGTTTTTGTAAAAGCTGATTGATCAGTTCACAGCTCCACAGCTCTTTTAGCGTCTGTTTACGCAGCCACAAATAAAATGCATGAAACTCGCTTTGAATCGTTTCAGATTGAGAAAATGCCTGATCGAGAAAATCAAGTTGAGCATCGATCAACTGCTCAATCATCGGGTGTTTCTGCATAGCATCTCTGAAACTTAATTTAAAGGAATGAGTTTATCAGCAAGCGGGTTTTTTAGGGTCTGCGTCTTGGCCAGAAAAGGCAAATAATGTTGTGCAACCTGTTTTTCTGCTTCAAGAATCGGCATATGCCCGACATTATTTAAAATCACTGGCTTCTCGGCACGTTTCAGCAGGGCATGTAGCTCTTTGACTACTTCGACATTAATGATCCGATCCTGTCTGCCCCACAAAATCAAGGTCGGTGCTTCTACCGTGCGGGTCAGGCGAGCAAAGGTTTCCGGTGTATAAATCCGGTTTAGCATCACCACCTGATCAATCGATTTACTGGTTTGTTCAGCGCGTGAAATCAGCAGTTTTTCCTGTGCATGCCGTAACTGATAAGGAATCACCGGCGGGTTCTGCATCAACTGTTTGGAAACATCTTGCAGATCACCGGGCTTGCTGACGATGAGATCTTTTAAGGCCTGTGGGTCTTTGGTATAGGGCGTATTCCCCATTTTGTAGAGGCCAGCGCTATTGATTAAAAACAGGCTTTGCGTATCGAAAGGGTATTGAGAGGCATAGACTGTGGCAATCGAGCCGCCTAAGGAATGTCCGGCAATATGTAAATTCTCGTCCACATTTAAGGTTTCAATAAATAGACGTAATTGGGACGTCACATTGGGCACAGAAACATCAAAATTGTCCGGAATTTTGGTATCACCGTTGCTTGGCAGATCCGGAATAATGACATGATAATAGGGCGTCAGAAACTGGGCGACCCGGTTCCAGTTGTCGCGCGTGCCGGCCAGACCATGAATCAGTAGAATGGATGGTTTATTCTTGGCACCGCCTTCGCTATAGCTCCAGGTGACCTCGCCAATTTTGAGGGTTTTGGATTTGAGACCGGCAAGGCTGCGTTCTTGCAACAGATGCTGCTGCAAGACTTTGGCAGATGTTTCATTTTTCTGGCTAAACAGTATTTGAGCATGTGTCAGGCCCGGTAATGCCATGCTTAAGGCAACTACGGCTGAGCAAATCATTTTCGAGCGCAATTTTATTATTTTCTTCATTGACCATTCCCCAAAACAAACCCAGTGAGCAAATTGCTCAATCAAAATACTTCCATGTTATAAATTTGCAATTTTCATTCAAATAAAAACATTATTCTTCATTCTATTTTAAATCAATCTTTGCGCTTGTCACCCATTAGTTTTTTGCTAGATTGCATTAAATGACTGGAAAATGTGATGTATTACGCATAAATTCCCTGCAGAAATGAAATTAGATAAATGCTAAAAATTTAATCAGCTAAGATTTTTTGCAAGTGACATTCAAAAAAACTGGCAGTAAGATATTGCAACTAAAACCATCGGTGATAGAAAAGAATGCTCACAGCTCAAGAAGCTTTAGAACGTCTTAGACAGGGTAACCAACGTTTTGTCAGTGGCGATACCACGCATCCAAAACAACTTAGCCACCAACAGCGCGCAGAAATGGCAGAGGATCAGAATCCGTTTGCGATTGTCTTGGGATGTTCAGATTCGCGCGTTCCAGCCGAAATGGTTTTTGATCAGGGTCTCGGCGATCTTTTTGTGATTCGTGTTGCAGGTAATATTGTTGCACCTTCACAGGTCGGCAGTGTTGAGTTTGCCGCGGCACGTTATGATTGCGCGATTGTGGTGGTGTTAGGTCACAGTCACTGTGGTGCGATTAAAGCCACTATTGATACCTTGATGTGTCCGGATTGCCCGCCATCGGCAAACCTGATGTCGATTGTGAACCGCGTACGTCCTTCAGTTGAAACCTTAATGCAAACTGAACTGAAAAACGACTTGGCAAAATTATCCAAGCATGCGGTACGTTCCAATGTATTTGCTTCGGTGAATCAGTTGCGTCATGGTTCAGCCGTTCTGGAAAACCTGATTGGACAAGGAAAATTAAAAGTCGTCGGTGCTGAATATTCACTGGAAACTGGTGAAGTGACATTCTTCGATTTCTAATCACGATTCATCTAAATACATTCTAAAATAAGTTAAAGGCGCTTTATAAAGCGCCTTTAATATATGGATAAGCATTATTTAACAGAATCGTCTGTGCTTTAGCATTTGGATGAATCAGATCCTTTTGCATCAGGGTTTTGTTGCCGGCTACACCTTGCATAAAGAAGGGCAATAACTTCACCTTATATTGCTGACTGACCACTTTATAATTATTTTCAAAAGCTTTGCTATAGGCCTGACCGTAGTTAGGCGGCATTTTCATACCAAATACAATAACCTTGGCTTTGGCTTTCTGGCTCTGCTGAATCAGGCTGGCTAAATTTTTTTGAATCATTTTCGGTGGTTGTCCACGCAAGCCATCATTGCCACCTAACTCAATCACCACAAGGTCTGGACGATGTGTTTGTAGCAATTTTGGTAGTCTGGCCAGCGCTCCGCTGGTGGTTTCGCCACTGACACTTGCATTGACCACTTTATGCTGTTTCGGATACTGTTGCTCTAAACGCTTTTGTAATAAATGTACCCAACCTTGCTGGGGCTGGATACCATAACCTGCACTTAAACTATCACCTAAAATCATAATCGTCTTTGCTGAAACCCCAAGAGGTAATAGGCACAGACTGAGCAAAAAAAAGTAAGGCAATAGCCGAGTTTTCTGATTAAGATCTTTCATATAGGACACGTATGATTCAAAGCAGCAACGATTCGACCATCATGCCACAGGCTATTATTTCTGCCCAGAAATTGACACAAAAGATACAACTTTCACAAAAACAACTCACCATTTTTGAGGATCTTGATCTGGATATTCAGGCCGGAGAACAAGTGGCTATTACCGGTCGTTCCGGTTCCGGAAAATCCACATTACTGGGTATTCTGGCGACACTGGATCAGGCAAGTTCAGGTCAGCTTCTGGTCTGTGGCGAATCAGTGTCTAACTTGAATGAAGAACAACGTGCGCTAGTACGTTTAAGAAATATCGGATTTGTCTTTCAGTCTTTTCAGCTCTTACCGCACCTGACTGCACTTGAAAATGTAATGCTGCCACTGCGCCTGCAGCCCGGCTTTAAATATGCAGAAGCTGAGCAAAAGGCGTTGGCATTACTACATAAGGTCGGTCTGGATCGACAGGCGCAGCAAACCCCAAAAGTATTGTCCGGGGGAGAACAGCAACGTGTGGCGATTGCACGCGCACTGGTCAGTGAACCAAAAATCATTTTTGCCGATGAACCTACGGGCAATCTCGATGGTGAAACAGCCAGAGAAATTGAACAACTGCTATTTCAACTGAATCGGGAACTGGGAACAACTTTGGTGCTGGTCACGCATGACCGCAAATTGGCGCAGCAGTGTCAGCGGCATTTTGAACTGCTGAATGGCGAGCTGATTGAACATCCGAATGGAGGATGAAATGAATCCATTATTTCGTCCTTTACTGACGCAAAGCTTTAAAACCACCGGGATTTATCTACTGATTATTGCCTTAACGCTGGCGATCAGTGCGACTACTGCACTCAAGTTTAGTAACGAGCAAATCCAAAATGCAGTCGCCTTACAGGCAGCAGAAATGCTGGCTGGTGATCTGGTGCTTTCAGATAATGAGCCTTTGCCAAAGCAGTGGCGTGATCAGGCCAAGCAGCTGGATTTAAAGCAGTCAGAAGTCACTTTCTTTAGCAGTATGGCCTATACCGATGCGCAGTTTGTCATGGTCAATGTCAAAGCCATAGATCAGCCTTTTCCTTTGCGTGGTGAACTGCGGGTGCAACCGGCAAAAAAATCGATTCAGTCTGGTGAAATCTGGCTCAGTCCACGAGCCATGGATTTGCTCAAAGTCAAACTGGGGGATCAGCTCAATATTGCCGATGCGGCGTTTAAAGTCACCGCCAAGATTGAACAGGACTCCAATCAGGAACTTGGATTTTCCGGATTTTCGCCGACCGTAATTATTTCCCAGGCAGATGTCGCACGAACCAATGCGATTCAGGTAGGGAGCCGGATTGAATATCGCTTACTCATGGCTGGCCGTCCAGACGATACCCAACAATATGAAGCCTTATTCAAGCAGCAGGTCAAGTCAGCAAACGGCTCGGCTGAAACGCCAGCGGAAGTGCAAGGGCAGGAGTTTGAGGAGCAAAGCAGTCTCAGGTTACGCAATGCTAGTGAAGGCAATACCCGCTTGATGAAGCCGATTGCTAATCTGGACACTTTCCTGCAACTGGCCAATATTCTGACCATTCTATTATGTGGGATTGCCATTGCTTTAACCGCGCAGCGTTATGTGCAGCAGAATCAGGATCATATTGCCTTGATGCGTTGTATCGGTGCCACCAAGCAGCAGATTCTGTCGGCTTATCTGGCTTTACTCGGGATGGTGCTGTTGATTGCCATGCTAATTGGTACCGTGGTCGGGATCAGTCTGGGTTATGGACTGTTGCAATTGATGTTGCAGCTGATTCCAAATTTGCAGATTGAATTTTCAGCCCTGGCAATGTTGCTCGGACCATTGCCAGTCGCGATGCTGACCAGTGCCGTGGTGTTACTCGGCTTTGTCATGCCAAGCTTGTTGCAATTGCTGAATACCCCGCCAATTCGGGTGATCCGCCAGCAGGAAAAATCAGTGCAATCCATGCTGTGGATGCTGCTGACTGGAACGCTCAGCCTGATTATTTTTAGTGTGATTTTGACTGAAAACTTGCTGCTGACCGCCTGGGTGATTGGCGCGATTATTGTGTTATGTGCAGTGCTGTATCTGACGGTATGGGGGATGTTGAAACTGCTGCGGAATATGAAGTTGAATCTGTCAGCCTATGTACGCACACCTTCTCAGACTGCTTTGCAGATTACGGCTTTAGCCTTGGGCTTGAGCCTGATTACAGTATTGGCAGTCTTGCGTACTGATCTGCTGGATCGCTGGCAGCAACAGTTACCGGAAGGTACGCCGAACCAGTTTGTTTATGGTTTACCGCCTTTTGATATGCCAGACCTGAAAGCTCAACTTGAGCAGAATGGCTGGAAAAGCACGCCACTGTATCCAAATGTCCGTGGGCGTCTGGTCGCCAAAAATGATCAGCCTTTTGCCGAGGAACTGGTGAAAAGCAGCAATACCTTAAGACGTGAACTGAATCTGACCCAGTCAAATAGCTATCCACAAGATAATGTGATTGTCAGTGGTGACGCGGTATTAAAACAAGTTGGCACCGTATCGGTCGAAGCCAATACTGCGGAAGAGCTAGGGATCAAGATCGGAGATAAACTCAGTTTCAGTCTGTCAGAAGGGATACTGGAAGCTAAAGTCGTTAATCTAAGAACCGTCGAATGGGAAAGTTTTAGCCCGAATTTCTTCTTTATCTTTGCACCGAATAGCATGGATGCCAATGCCGGCAGTTATCTGGGCAGTTTTTATGTCCCGGAAACAGATAAAGGCAAACTGGTCCCTGTGATCCAGCAATTTTCCAACACGGTCTTTATTGATGTCAGCCTGATTCTGGAAGAGATCAAACGCATTGTGAATGTGCTGGTGCAAATCGTGACGATTCTGGCGGTACTGGTTAGCATTTCCGGTTTTCTGGTGCTGATGGCCTGTCTGAACCTGTTGATGGATGAACGCAAACGTGAAGTGGCTTTGCTACGATCATTCGGTAGTTCCAAGCAGAAACTGAAAACCATGATGAGTCTGGAAATTGGTTTTATTGGGCTGTTTGCCGGAATAGTTTCCTGCCTGTTTGCCGAAGTGATCAGTGCGATTGCCAGTTATAAAATGGATTTAATGATTCAGCCACATTGGGAAATCTGGATCATTTTGCCGATCTTTATGACCGCTTTATGTGCGCTGATTGGCCGTTATCGCCTGAGTTATCTGTCGGAGATTCCACCCTTACAAAGCTTGCGCGAGATGAATCAGTAAGATTCATCTCCGCGATTTTAAACTGACTGAGAATTAAAGTTTTAGTTGCTGTTGCATCATTTCCAGAATCTCTTGCCACAGTGGACGAATGGGTTCGAGTAAGGCCAAGTTATGTTGATAAAGCAGCACACAAAGGCCGAAACCAATCAGCAAGGCAATCAGATTGAACAGGTGACTACGCTGCATTTTTTGACCGATGTACCATAACAAGGTGAGAAAAGCCCCCATCAGCATGCCGCCAATATGTGCGGCATTGTTGATTCCGCTGATCATAAAGCCCAGCGCGAGGTTTAGACCCATCACCATCACCAGGGTTTTTTTATCCAGGATAAAACGTTGCTGTGGCAGCATCGGCAATAAGGCCAGCACCGTCAGTGAAGCCCCGAGTCCCATCACGGCACCGGATGCGTCGGCACTGACTGCAGGCAATAAATCGGGATTGGCCACACCGCCTTCGATCAGGCTATAGCTGTCCTGAATGTTCATATAGCCACTGAGCAGGCTGCCCATTAATCCGGCACACACATACAGGCCAATAAAATACATCCGGCCAAACAGCTGTTCGGCAACACTACCAAAAATATACAAGGCCCACATATTCAACATCAGGTGAATCAGGCCAAAATGAAAAAACATGCTGCTAAACAAGCGCATGGGTTCCGCTAAATAGGTTAAAGGTGCATAATCGGCACCCCAGAGAATAGCGTCTCGGGTACTCGGCTGGCTAACATCCATGCCATGCATGGCTTGCCAGCCAAATAATCCAACATTGATCCCGATTAAAATGGCGGTGATCCACCAGAGATGCATTTCAAGTTTGCGATGTTCGACAGGGGGAGAGTATTCAGACATGCTATTTTTTTGCTGTGATTGTATATTTCGAATAAGCTTAACACGAAAAATTAAATTTTCAGGAGTAACGCACTGACATGAAAGCCTTTCTGATCCGCACGATGCTCGTCATCGTCAGTGTGATTCTGCTGGTTCAATTGTGGATCTTTGCCAGTTTGGCCTGGTGGCGAACCAATCCGGTGAACACCACCATGATGATGCGGATTGATTACTGGACAGAACCTTCCAAAGCGATTCAGCATCAGTGGCGTCCCTATGACGAAATCAGCCTGAATCTGAAACGTGCCATCGTCACTGCGGAAGATGGAAAATTTATTCATCACCATGGTTTTGACTGGGACGGAATTCAAACTGCGCTGAATAAAAACAGAAATCAGGGCCGTGTAGTGGCCGGTGGTTCGACAATCTCCCAGCAATTGGCGAAAAACCTGTTCCTCGTCAACAAGCGTTCCTTTGTGCGTAAAGGTCAGGAAGCAGTCGCGACCTGGATGATGGAACGCATGTGGTCGAAAGAACGAATTCTGGAAGTCTATTTAAACTCGATCGAGTTCGGGGATAATATCTACGGCGTTGAAGCAGCGGCCAAACATTATTTCGGTAAAACCGCACAAAGCCTGACCCGCGATCAAGCCATCTTTCTGGCTGCCATTTTGACCAATCCGAAATATTTCCAGGATCATCGCAATTCCTCTGCATTAAATGCTCGTAAGCGGATGATTCAGCGCTATATGCGTTATGCAGAATTACCTTAATTGATGATTTGAAGAGAAAGCCCAATTATTTGGGCTTTTTTTATGAAATTGTCATCAATTTGAAGCATACTTGGAGGGATAAGCACAATTTTAAATCCGCATAGGTTTGATATGAATACGGCAGCCAGCACAACTTCAGCACAGCCCGAATATACATATAATGATCGTTATATTAATCGCGAACTGTCTATCCTAGACTTCCATTTACGTGTCCTGGAACAGGCTGTCGATCCTTTACATCCATTGCTCGAACGCATGAATTTCCTGTTGATTTTCTCCCGTAATCTGGACGAGTTTTTTGAAATCCGGGTCGCAGGAATGATGGAACAGCTGGATCTGGATAATGAAAGTCGGAGTCCGGATGGCTTGACTCCAAAGCAGGTTTTAGAACAGATTTCTAAAACAGCACATGCCGCCATTGAACGTCAGTACCGTATTTTAAATGAAGAAATTTTGCCAAAACTGCGTGAGGAAGATATTTGTTTCCTGCGCCGTGGTGAGCTGACTCCAGCACAATCTGCCTGGGTTAAAAAATATTTTCAGGAGCAGGTGGCGCCGGTTCTCACGCCGATCAGCCTGGACCCAGCGCATCCATTCCCGCGGCTGGTGAATAAATCACTGAACTTTATTGTCACGCTGGAAGGCAAAGATGCCTTTGGCCGTCAGATTGATCTGGCTGTGGTGCCTGCACCGCGTTCACTGCCACGCGTAGTGCGTTTACCGGATGAACTGACCGATGGAAAAGAACATCATGTGATGCTGTCTGCGATTATTCATGAGCATGTCTCTGATCTGTTCCCGGGGATGACGGCGACTGGCTGTTATCAGTTCCGTGTTACCCGAAATGCCGATTTAGCCTTGAATGAAGATGTCGAAGATCTAGCTAAGGCACTCAAAGGTGAACTCAGTTCACGCCGTTTTGGTCGTGCAGTACGTCTGGAAGTGACAGAAAATTGTCCGCAGCATATTTATGAATATCTGCTGAATGAATTTGATCTGGACGACGAGCAGCTTTATAAAGTCGCGGGCCCGGTCAATCTGGCACGTTTGCTATCTAACTTTAAACGTCCGCATTTACGTTATGACTCGCATACTCCCATCATTCCTAAAGTACTGAAAAAATCTGAAAATATTTTTAGTGCGATGCAGAAACAGGATATTTTGCTGCACCATCCTTTTGAATCTTTTGCGCCGGTCATTTCATTATTACGTGAAGCGGCACGCGATCCGCAAGTGCTGGCGATCAAGCAAACCTTGTACCGCAGTGGGCCAGATTCTGAAATTGTGCAGGTACTGGCTGAAGCTGCCCGCAATGGCAAGGAAGTCACCGCAGTGATTGAATTGCGTGCACGTTTTGATGAAGAATCCAATATTGCGGTGGCCAATGTCCTGCAAGAAGCGGGTGCGGTCGTGGTCTACGGCATTGTTGGTTACAAGACTCACGCCAAGATGATTCTGGTGGTGCGCCGGGAAAATAACAAACTGGTGCGCTATGTGCATCTGGGTACCGGTAATTATCATGCCGGCAATGCGCGAATCTATACCGATTATGGTCTGTTAACGACGGATAAGGATCTGTGTGAAGATGTGCATCGTATTTTTCAGGAATTGACCGGTATGGGGAAAATGGCCAAGCTGAAAAAGCTGCTGCACGCGCCGTTTACCTTACATGCCCAGTTACTGAACTATATCGATAATGAAATTGCCTTTGCCCAGGCAGGTAAGCCGGCGCAGATTATTGTCAAAGTCAATGCCCTGACCGAAATGCAATTGATTAATAAACTCTATGAGGCTTCTCAGGCCGGGGTACAGATTGACCTGATTATCCGCTCAATTTGCAGTTTGCGTCCGGGGTTGCCGGGTCTGTCGGAAAATATCCGGGTGCGTTCAATTGTCGGGCGTTTCCTGGAACATACCCGCGTGTATTATTTCAGCAATAATGGCAATTCACGTATTTACTGTTCAAGTGCAGACTGGATGGATCGTAACCTGTTTAATCGGGTCGAGGCCTGTTTCCCGGTCGAAGATGAAGCCTTGAAAAAACGCATCTATCAACAAGGTCTGTTGAATTACTTGAAAGACAATCAGCAATCCTGGTTATTGCAAGGTGATGGTACTTGGCTGCGGGCACAGCCCAAAGAAGGTGAAAAACCGCATAATGCACAACGTATTCTGTTAGAGCTGTTTAAATAAGTTTAAGTATTTAAAGAGGCTGAATATTCAGCCTCTTTTTTATTTCGAACATACAATTGAACTGTTCAAGCTGAGTCTGAACAGTTTTCGATAGATGTATTTGACCCGGCTATATATCTGATAGTTCTTCATCTGGAGCTGATCTTGTCGTTCGGTTTGCGATTGATGTTGACTCAATACTTTTAATAACTGCAATTCAGCGAAGTTGAGACAGGTTTTGGCAATGGGCTGGTGCAGGATATAGTCTGCCAATTCAGTATTGACGTAAGCTCCACCGCGCAAGACAGTTTTCAGACTATCAGCGAACTGGGGTAATGAATCATGATGCTGCATATAGCTATCTGCTCCGGACAATAAAGCAGAATAGATCAGTGCTGTGGAATGAGTATTGAATATGGCAATAACAGGTGTATCTGAGCTTTGCTGTTTCAGCTGATGAATCAAACTGATCTCTGAAGTTGTTGCTGCATGATAAAGAATCAGATTAGGCAGATGTTCAGTAATCATGGATTGTGCGGACAGCATATTGTCCGCATACAGCAGCATATCTGGCTGATAGCCGAGTTGCTGTAGCACGGTCTGGATTTTTGACAGGTCGAGTCCAGTCGGTGAACGAATCACTAAAACCGGTGCAGGCAAAAGGCTAGCCAATAAAACGCGATCCTGTAGATGCGATAGAGAGCTATACTGTGAATCAGGCAGATGCAAATGCCTATCCCAAAGAATAGTGATTTAGCTGAAATGTAGAGATTCTAAGTTTCTAGGCGGACTGGATGCATTCAATTCAAGATATAAAAAAGGAGCAACATGTGCTCCTTTTTATTATCTATAGATCAGGCAGCATCGTGCTGAGTGATTTTCTGGAAAATCTGTAATAGCACATCAAACTCGCTTTGCAGCGGTGTGCTTTTACGGGTTACCAATGCCAGGGTACGACTTGGGGCTGAATCGATCGCTTTTACCTGAATCTCAGGATTGCCTTTAATCATATTGGTATGGATCGCAATTTCAGGCAGCAGGGTAAAGCCCAGATTTGCAGACACCATTTCGATTAAAGTCGGCAGTGAGCTGGCTTTTAAACGGTGATCATTTTTACGCTCACCAATCGGGCAGGCACTCAAGGCATGATCACGCAGGCAATGACCTTCTTCAAGTAACATCAGGCGAGACAGATCCAGATCTTCTAAAGAGTTTGCTTGTGCAGCATGCTGATCAGATTTTTGGTAAACCAGATACAGATTCTCTTTGGCAATTTCAGCAACTTTCAGACCACGGGTGTCGAAAGGCAATGCCAAAGCCACCATATCCAGGTTGCCATGTTCCAGCTTTTCTACAATCTTTTCACTTTGCGCTTCATGCAGATGCAACTGGATTTTTGGTAATTGCTTATGCACTTCATCCAGCAGCTGGGACAATAGGAAAGGTGCAATTGTTGGAATGACGCCGAGATGTAGATCACCGGTTAAAGGTTCACTCATCTCACGACTTAAACGCATTAGGTCCTGAGCATCGGCCAGTAGAACACGTGCGCGTGCAACCACTTGTTCACCAAGAGGCGTTAAACGAACATTCTGGCGGTCGCGTTCAACAAGTACGCCACCGAGTAAACGCTCCAGCTCCATGATGCCGCCAGACAAGGTTGACTGGGTGACAAAGGAGCGGCGAGCAGCTTCTGTAAAGTGTAGCGTCTCTGACAGTGTTACGAGGTATGACAGCTGTCTTAGGGATGGTAATGCAGCCATAGTGTCCTAATGTTTATGATTTAAAATGATCAGCAAATAATTCGCTAAGATATGGAATAAAATGCGGTGGGATATCATGCCCCATTCCATCAATTAATTCAAATTTAGCCCCTGAAATTGCTTTCGCAACGGCCTTGCCATGGCTAGGAGGCAGCAATCGATCTCGAGAACCATGGACCACCAGGGTTTCTTGTTTGATTTGCTTGTCCAGTTGCAGCAATGAGCCTGTACATAATATTGCTAAAAACTGTTGAAGTACACCAGCAGGATAGTAACTTCGCTTATATAATTTACGGGCGGTCTGCACCGCTTCCAGATGATTGACATAACCTGGTGAGCCGATGATCTTAAACAGTTTCAAACTATGATCAACAATGCCATCTTCATCTGTTGAAGCCGGTTTGTCAATCAAACTAAAGAGTTGCTTGGGAAAGGGTGGTGGCAACATCGGCTGGTTATTGCTGGTAAACAGTAAGCCCAGTTTTTTGACTTTGTCCGGATAACGCGCGGCCAGAATCTGGGCAATCATACCGCCCATCGAAGCACCCAGCACATAGACCTGTTCCAGCTGCATTTTTTCAATTAGCAGACTGACATCTTCAGCCATATCGTAAAGATCATAAGGTGCACCCTGATTACCCAGACCCAGTACAAAACGGCTCATCATTTTCAGGGTATTCAGGCGTGGACCTTTGTGATGGACTTTTGAAGACAGGCCAATATCACGATTATCAAAACGGATGATGTGATAACCATTGTCAATCAGTGATTTGCAGAAAAAGTCAGGCCAGTACAGCATTTGCCCACCCAGCCCCATAATCAGCAAAATGGTGGGATGTTCCGGATTTCCACCAACCTCGACATGTAGCTGGATCCCATTGCCAAGATCGACCTTGGTTTCATGCATGAACGAGGTATAAGGGGAAAGATTAAACTGTGCTGCGCTGTACATAGTCGCTGTCCTAATTAAAGGATATTTCGTTTAAAAAATATCCTTGCTATTAAACCTCTAAACCGCAGCCGGAATCAAGTCAGGAACCTGCTTGGTCAAGGTCAGACGCTGTTTGGCTGCAGTGGCGCCCAAAAGCACGAAACCACGTAAGGTGCCGTTAGCATCGAACGCTTTGGCCAGCATGCCATCGTCAAATTCTTCAGTTTCCCAGGTGACATTCACATCAACCGGTGCCGGCAATACCGTTAAAGGTGCAGCAGGCGTTTTAACTGCCACTGGCATAGCCGGATAATGTACAGCAGTATGTTCGCCATTTAAGGTTTTTGCCAAAGCGCGGGCTTGTTGCATGATCGGCATGACATAAGGCAATAAGGTGCCATTGACCTCGGCACAGTCGCCCACCGCATAGATATCAGCCTGGTTGGTTTCCAGTTGTGCAGTGGTTAACACTCCGCGACTGGTATGTACGTCTGCCTGTTTCGCCAAAGAAATATTTGGCTGTAAGCCCACCGCAGACAACACCACATCAGCGACCAAAGACTGACCGTTGGCCAGCGTGACCAGATAATCACCATTGTCCGCACAAGAGACTTTTTCGACTGTTGTGCCCAAGACAAAGTGAATGCCGGTTTCTTCAAGATTCTTCTGGAATGCAGTAGCAACATGTTCTGGTAATAAGCGGCCAAGTGGCTGAGGGGCTAAATCAATGACTGTAACCTGATGATCGGTATTTTGTAGGTCGTTGGCAAATTCACAGCCAATCAGGCCTGCACCTAAAATTACTACACGTTTGTCTTCACGTGCTGCCAGATTGTTACGGAAAGCTTTATAGTCACTCAAATTGTTGACGACATGAATGTCATCGCTGGCATCACCGGCAATCGCCAGACGTACTGGATTGGCACCGATGGCTAATACCAGTTTGCTATAATGTTGCGTACTTTCCTGACCATCTTTTTCCAGAACCAGCTGATGATCTTCCGGATGAATGGCTTTGACCCAGGTATGCTGTTCAATGCGCATATTCAGCTGTGCTGACATTTTAGCCGCATCGCCTAGTGGAATTTGTTCAGGCGCTTTATTGCCAGCCAAAGCATTGGAGAGCGTCGGTTTGGCGTAATTGACCGCATCATCCGCACAGATCATCAGCAATTCATGTTCTGGATTGAGTTTACGAAATTCACGTGCTACGGCATAACCCGCCATACCTGAACCAATAATGACGATAGGATGCATAGTCGTTTCCATATGGTAGAGCTCCATGCTGTATAAATGATTGAAAGGCATAAAAAAAGACCATATGGATATGGCCTTTAACTGGACGTGATTAGACTTCGATCATTTCGAAATCAATTTTAGACACGCCGCAATCTGGACAGGTCCAGTCATCTGGGATATCTTCCCATTTGGTGCCTGCCACGATCCCGTCTTGAGGCCAACCTTCTGCCTCGTCATAAATCCATCCACATACGATGCATTGAAACTTTCTCATGTAACTCTCCAAAACTGAGCAACTGTAGGCGTCAGCTTAAAATCCATAAAAGGCAAGACTCTAAAAGAATATGACTTTTTAACAGTGAACATATTTGGCTAAATTTTTACGCAGTTCTATTCAGAAAGTAAAGTGAATAAAAGCTTAATCAGCGAAATTAGCAGCAGAATAGACGACACATTCCTCATTTATCAGAAAATCACGCCAATCAACTTTTCTAGCGCAGACGGTTAAAGGATAAAAAGCTGAGGATGGCAAAAATGAGCGTTTATCTTGGGGGATAGACCAAAGTCGTGCAGTAAAAACTTGAGTTTTTAGGTAATTTAGAATCAGTAAAGTCTGGGTTAAATATTTTTAAAATAAATCAATATAATAAAATCAATATCTTGTGGTTAAACATCGGGTTTTTATTAGACAGCTTGGCTTGTTCGTTTCACTCAAATAGGTTTAAAATTCCCATATTCCTTTTCTTTTTTTAAGATCTCCCATGAGCAATTTGTCTACTTCTTTGTGGTCTCACATTCGTACGGTCCAAGATTTTCCAAAACCAGGAATTTGCTTCTTTGATTTGACCCCACTTTTCATGAGCAATATTGGTCCATTGACTGACGCTTTGATTGCCAGCATTCCTGCTGACAAACTGGCAGAAGTAGAAAGCTTTATTGCGGTTGAAGCGCGTGGTTTTGTGTTGGCAAGCTTGTTGGCACAACGTACAGGCAAAGGCTTATTGCTGGTGCGTAAAGCAGGTAAATTGCCACCTCCAGTGGTCGGTGTAGGTTATAGCCTGGAATATGGTATGGATCGTTTAGAAATGTCTGCGAACGTTCAGTCCCAGAAAGTAATTATTGTGGATGATGTTCTGGCAACTGGTGGAACCTTAAAAGCTGTAAATGAACTGGCTCAAAAATGTCAACATGAAGTACTTGGTGCAAGTATCTTCCTTGATCTTCCTGACCTGCATGCTGAATTAGGCCTGGATATCTGGTCAGTGCTGGATGACAAATCTCAGCCTGAAGCGGCAGTTGCTTAAGTTATACATTTAAAAAAAGCCCCAAAATTGTGGGGCTTTTTTATTGCCTGATAAAATGATCTTCGATTTCCTGAATCAGTGTATTAATTTGCTCAGGATGTTCCAGACGATGATGGCCGCCATCAACTGCCTGAATTTGCATATAGTCTTCAAGTTGTGTCTGAACCGCATGCATATCCAGAATTTCATCGCCCAGCTCCAGATAGGCAAACTGAGGAATATCATGCTGTAAATCGTGATGCCCAATCGGCGGATAATCATCGCGGAAGTTAGGCTGTAAAATAGGATTGGCCACTACACATGGAATTTGATACGCTTGTGACATTTTCAGTGCCCAATAACCGCCAAGACTGTGGCCGACCAGAATATCCGGTTTGATGGTTTCAATCATCTCATGATAAAACTCGGTGACCGAACTATAACTCAGATTTCGATAATCGACATCGATACAGTATTTATGTACCACATCAATGGCATGGAACTTGGTGGATTCTCTGGAGGAATCTAAGCCATGTAAAAACAAAATCTTAGACATAGTTCATTACTCATTTTTATGGGACATGCCATATTGGTTATTTGTTGATTGGCACATCATCTTCAATCTGAGCGTCATTGTAGAACGTCTGGGTGTACAAGGCAGTTAGCTATTGGTCTAAGCCACAATTTTGCAGTGCAATGATTTTGTATAACCCCTGTCTGATTTAAACTTTAATCCCAACTGAGAGCAGCGGGGTGCTGCAAAAGGTTGAAGAAAGGGAATTTAAAAGAGTGACAGAAGGGCTCAACCGAATGGTGTAAATAGCAGGATAGTGGATTTTTCCAAAGAAAAGCCGGTTCCTGAGAGTGTTTGCGCTACGATTTGAGAAGGATTTCTGCTATTCTATGCAACTTCTATTTTTTAACTAATCTTATTCGAGGCAGAGATGACGCAAACTAACGCTCAATCGACTTCTGAACAAATCATTTCCGAAAACGATTTAATTGCACAGCGTCATGCCAAGTTAAAGCAAATCGAAGCTCAGGCACAAGAAACAGGTAAGAGCCCATGGCCGAATACCTTTAAGCGTGAGCATTATGCCCAGGATTTACAAGACCAGTTCGCTGATAAATCTAAAGAAGAAATTGAAGCAGGCGAAAAGGTCTACGTCAAAGTTGCTGGTCGTGTGATGTTGAACCGTGGTTCATTTATTGTGATCCAGGACATGACAGGTCGTATCCAGCTGTATGTGGCGCGTAAAGAGCTCGCTGAAGATGTCCTGACTACCATTAAAGGTCTGGACCTAGGCGATATCATCGCAGTCGAAGGTTATATCGGTCGTTCAGGTAAAGGCGATTTGTATGTACATATCGAACATTTTGAATTATTGACCAAATCATTGCGTCCACTGCCAGACAAGTTCCATGGTTTGAACGATACTGAAGTGAAGTATCGTAAACGTTATCTTGATCTGATTGTTAACGAAGAAACACGTAAAACTTTTGAAATTCGTGCCAAAGTTGTGGCGGGTATCCGTGCCTTCCTGACTGAAAAGCGCTATATGGAAGTTGAAACGCCAATGATGCATGTGATTCCAGGCGGTGCATCGGCACGTCCTTTTGAAACACATCACAATGCATTGGATATGTCATTATTCTTGCGTATTGCGCCAGAGCTTTACTTAAAGCGTTTGGTAGTCGGCGGTTTTGAACGTGTGTTTGAAATTAACCGTAACTTCCGTAACGAAGGTGTTTCTACGCGTCATAACCCTGAATTCACCATGATCGAATTCTATCAGGCTTATGCAGATTACAAAGACTTGATGGAATTGACCGAACAGATGCTAGAGCGTCTGGCGATTGATATCTTGGGTACCACTGATGTGCCTTATGGCGATGAAGTGTATAGCTTCAAAGGGCCATTCAAGAAAATTTCAATGTTCGATGCGATTCTGGAAAATAACCCGCAATTTACCCCTGAAAATGTCAATGACCGTGAAGGTCTGGCAAAATTCCTTCAGGAAGAATTGAAAGAGCAGGTGAAACCAGGTTTTGGTCTGGGCAAACTGCAAACCATGGTATTTGAAGAAACCGTAGAAACCAAATTGCGTCAGCCGACGTTCATTACAGAATATCCAGCGGAAACTTCTCCATTGGCACGCCGTAATGATCACAATCCACACATTACCGACCGTTTTGAATTCTTCATCGGTGGCCGTGAGTTGGCCAATGGCTTCTCGGAGTTAAATGATCCAATCGATCAGGCTGAGCGTTTCCAGGCACAGGTTGCTGAAAAAGATGCTGGTGATGATGAAGCCATGCACTACGATGCAGACTTTGTAGAAGCATTGGAATACGGTCTTCCTCCAACTGCAGGTGAGGGTATTGGTATTGATCGTCTGGTGATGATCTTTGCAAATGCAGCAAGTATCCGTGATGTGATTTTGTTCCCGCATATGCGTCATAAAAATGCTTAAATGCTAAATTCAAAATAACCCGCTCTGGCGGGTTTTTTTATACTTGAAATAAAATAGATTCAAAAATTAAAGACAAAAAAAACGCAATGATTGGGGTTGTCATTGCGTAGAAAAAGGAATGTCTTTCAAACTACTTCATTAACTGTGGAGAGAGTTAAATCTGATTCCTTACTGAATACAATTATAATAGGATGCATTCTCATATGACTCATCAGTATTCATGTTAATACATGTTAAATAAGGTTAAAAATATGAAGATTATGTGGGGATATTTGCATCATTTTTGCGCAATTTTAGCTTAAATAAAAAAGCCCTTCATCAGAAGAGCTTTTCAAAGCAATTTTATATTTAGAAATGGAATACGCCGAGGCCAGATTTAACTTCATCCAGTGTCGCCTGGGTAATATCGCGACATTTATCCGTACCAGTTTTTAGAATATCCATGATGTAATCCGGATCTTTAGCCAGTTCAATACGACGCTCACGAATTGGACCGATCAATTCTTTTAAAATGCTTTCCAGACGTTTTTTCACTGTACCATCGCCTAAACCACCACGACGATAATGGGCTTTAAGTTCTTCCAGCTCTTCTTTATTTGGATCGAAGGCATCTAGATAGGTGAATACCACGTTGCCTTCGACCTGACCCGGATCTTCAATACGTAGATGATTTGGATCGGTATACATGGCATTGACAGCTTTCTTGATATCTTTATCTGTCGCATCCAGCACAATAGTATTGCCCAAAGATTTCGACATTTTTGCTTTACCATCAAAACCAGGTAAACGGCCTACATTGGAAAGCAATGCTTTACATTCTGGTAGCAGGTCATGCCCAATTTGACGGTTCAAACGACGCACGATTTCATTGGTCTGTTCGATCATTGGAATCTGATCTTCACCCACAGGAACAACCGTTGCTTTGAATGCTGTAATGTCAGCAGCTTGAGCCACCGGGTAGCACAAGAAACCGGCTGGAATATCACGCTCAAAACCACGCATCTGGATTTCAGATTTAATGGTTGGGTTACGCTCAAGACGTGAAACCGTCACGAAATTGAGGTAAAGCATGGTTAGTTCATTTAGTGCTGGCAGGCATGACTGAACACAAATTGTGGTTTTAGTTGGATCAATACCGACAGCCAGATAATCCGTCGCCACTTCAATAATGTTACGACGTACTTTTTCAAAATTGTCCGCATTATCTGTCAATGCCTGAGCATCGGCGAGTAGCAAGTGTTGATGGTGAGAATCTTGCAGACCTACACGAGAGCGTAATGAACCCACAAAGTGGCCGAGGTGGAGTTGTCCGGTAGGACGGTCGCCCGTCAAGATCACTGGACGATTATCTTGATTACTCATTATCTATTCCAAAGGGTAGTCAGTACTACAGCTATATTTTAACGAATGGCAACATTGTACGGCATTCTGTTTTTGATTGTCAGCCAGAAAAAAAGCTGTCGTAAAAAAATCTTATAAATTAAACAAGTGAATACAATATTTTTAAGAATTTTGATTAAACTAGTTGGAAAGAAGATAAGGATAATAAGTATGGCGAGCAGTTTATTACTATTATTAGATGATATTGCTACAGTCCTGGATGATGTCGCTGTCATGAGCAAAATGGCAGCAAAAAAAACAGCAGGCGTCCTCGGTGATGATCTGGCTTTAAATGCGCAGCAAGTGACAGGTGTGCGGGCTGATCGTGAATTGCCAGTGGTCTGGAAAGTTGCCAAAGGTTCTTTTGTCAATAAACTGATTTTGGTGCCGCTGGCATTATTAATCAGCTTTATTGCAGGCTGGCTGATTAATCCCTTGTTGGTGCTGGGTGGTTTGTTTTTGTGTTATGAAGGCGTGGAAAAAATTATTCATACCTTGCATGCACCGAAGGTCAAAGATGCTGAACAGGCGCGTGAACAATTAATCCATACGGAAATGGATTTGCACCAGTTTGAGAATGAAAAAGTGAAAGGCGCCATTCGCACCGACTTTATCTTGTCTGCTGAAATTATTGTGATTACCTTGGGAACGGTCGCTGCAGCCTCGATGCTGACCAAAGTGACCGTTTTAAGCCTGATCGCGGTGGTCATGACCATTGGTGTTTATGGTTTTGTCGCGCTGATTGTCAAACTGGATGATATCGGTCTGCATCTGACTGAACAGCAGTCCGATTTTAAACAAAAAATAGGACGTGGCTTGTTGGCATTTGCTCCGGTTCTGATGAAAATTCTCTCCATTGTTGGAACCGCTGCGATGTTTTTGGTGGGTGGTGGAATTATTAACCATGCTATTCCTTTTATTCATCACTTTACTGAAGACAGTGTGGCCTATGTGCAGGATATTCCGAGCATCGGTAACATTGTCGGTGCCGTGACGCCGACCTTGATTAATTTCGCTGTAGGAATTTTAGCGGGTCTGCTGGTCATGCTGGTGATTAGCCTGATTAAGAAAATCTGGCCTAAATCATCAAAAGCTTAAGGTGTGGAAATATCTGGATATTAAGCAGATTAAGAAAAGGAAAAGACTATGCGTTGGAAAGGTCGTCGTGTCAGTAGCAATGTAGAAGACCGTCGTGGTGGTGGTGCCAAAGCTGGCGGAATCAGTATTGTTGGATTGATTGTGGCCTTTGTGGCCTGGAAGTTTTTCGGTGTCGATCCACAACAGGCTTATCAAACCACCAAGCAGGTCACTCAGGGGGTATCGGGTGCGGCAGAAACACGTGGCCTGGAAAATCCCACGCCAGAACAGCAGGAGTCGATTGATTTTGTTGGAACTGTATTGGCAGATACTGAAGATACCTGGAATCAGGTGTTTCAGCAGCAGTTAAATCAGCAGTATGTCCCACCGAAACTGGTGTTGTTTAACGGCATCGTGAATTCTGGTTGTGGTACTGCTCAGGCGGCGATGGGGCCTTTCTACTGCCCGACAGACCAGAAAGTGTATATCGATACTGCATTCTTTAAAGATATGCATACCCAAATGGGCATTACCGGAGAACAGAATGCCACCGAACTTTCCCGCAATGATCAGGCGGGGGATTTTGCGCTGGCCTATGTCGTGGCCCATGAAGTGGGGCATCATATCCAGACGATTTTAGGTATTTCTTCTCAAGTACAGCAAGCACGTCAGCAAGCAAGCGAAGTGCAAAGTAATCAGCTTTCAGTGCGTCAGGAATTGCAGGCAGACTGTCTGGCCGGCGTTTGGGCTTACCATAATCATGAACGTACCCAATTTCTGGAACAGGGTGATGTGCAGGAAGCGATGGATGCCGCCCATAAAATTGGCGATGATTATTTACAGAAACGTGCTCGCGGGCAGGTGGTGCCGGACAGCTTTACCCATGGCAGCAGCGCGCAGCGGGTACAATGGTTTAACACCGGCTTGAAATCCGGTCAAGTTGCGAATTGTGATACCTTTAATCAAAATATTTAAATGACTTCGATAAAAAAAGGAGCAGATGCTCCTTTTTTTATTTATGCAGAAAACGCCGGAAGTTTCTTAATATTTTTATACTGACAAATAAGGCAGCCAAAGCAAACAGTGCAATTGCAAAGACTGTATATTTGAGGTTGCTAATGTCATTTTGATAAAACTGCTGAATTTCTTGTTTGTTATATTCTAAAGCAGTTGCTTTGCCGGTTCGGCTATCTCTGAACTGGATTTTTTCAATATAGAACAGATTTCCCGCTTTGATTAAGTCAACAGTCTGGATTTGACGGGTATGCGATTGATTGTCTTCATCGCTACATAAAGCGCTGTAATGTTCACAGTTGATTTTGGCCACATAACCATTTCCTGCAATCAGAATAAAAATTGCATTGTCTGGTCGCTGGTTATTGGACACCAATACATACTGTTCGCCGGCTGTACTTTTTAAGGGAATGCTGGTGGCTTGCTGATAATGCTGTTCTGCTTGCAGAATTTCCTGAATTTTAGCAAAGCAGGTAAAACATAAGGACAACGTGATCAGAAAAATCACGCTGGCAAAACAGAGACGAAAAATGGTTTTGACAGTTTGATGCATGGGAGAAAAATTCAAAATAGAATAATGGGAAAGCAAAAGCCGAGTGCTGATCTGTATGTTAAATCATCATTCGAAAATACTGAAAAGAAACTTAACTCAATTCGATAAAAAAGCGGACTAAACTTGTTTTGCCAGAATACCTTGCTATTCAAATCTCTATTTTAACAACGCCTCTCGGCGCATAGTGCTCCATATCGCCCGATTTTAGGAAACCGAATGGGAAATTTCTTTTTTCTTCAGCTACTCACGGTGGTCTTTGCTCTGTCTATTGCCACGACCATGTTTAATAAGCGCGTTTTAGGCTTTCCGCAAGCGATCGGTGTCCCTATTGTCTCTGCAATCTTTGTTTTCATTTTGCAGTGGGGCGCCAGTTTACTGCATGGTAATCCATTCTTTAGCATCAATATTGACAATATCGAGCAGGCTGTTCGTCACGTCGATTTCTATGATTTTCTGATCAATGGTGTGATCTGTTTTATCCTGACTTCATCTGCGCTGAAGTTTAAGGTCTCAGATTTGCGTAACCACTGGCGGCCGATCAGTATTTTGGCTGGTCTGGCTTTGGTGTTCTGTGCAGTGTTCTTTGGTGTGGTGTTGTATGGTTATCAGTTCCTGATTGGTAAACATGTTGACCTGCTGGTTTTGCTCTTGTTAGGGGCGGCCTTGGGCGCCACAGATCCGATCGGCATCAAAGGCGTATTGAGTTCGGTTCGCGCACCGCATCATTTGATTGTCAAGCTTGAAGGCGAATCACTGTTTAATGATGCAATGTGTATTGCCTTATTTATGACCTTGCTCAATGTTCTGCAAGGTGAAAACTTTACGGTACTGGCAGTGCTGCAAACCTTGCTTTATGAAATTGTCGTGGCGGTGCTGATTGGTCTCGGATTCGGTTTTGCGATCTTGCGGATTTTGCGCGGTAAGCATGAAATGGAATCTCTGATTTTGACCACGGCCTTGCTGGCTTGTGGTTCCTATCTGGTGGCTTTGCTGGCACATGCTTCCGCGCCAATTGCCTGTGTGATTGGTGGTTTGATTGTTGGCAATAAATGGAAAGAAATCCTGGCAGATGCTGAAATTGGTGACGTTAATCATTTCTGGCATACGGTTGAGGGAATTATCAATTCATTCCTGTTTACCCTGATTGGTCTAGAATTGTTTATTCTGGACTTGAGTACCAGTCTGGTTCTGGGCGGAATGGTGGCTTTTGTGATTCTACATCTGGCCCGTTTTGCAGCCAACTATCTGGCCTTTGCCATGTTCCCAAAAGTCAGCAAGAAAAGCTATAACGGCAGTTTGACCATCCTGTCTTGGGGCGGAGTACGGGGCGGGATTTCCTTGGCTTTAATTCTGGCGGTCGCCAATGTTCCTCAGCTAGAAGCCTATAGCAGTATTCTAGTGGGTTACACCTTTATTGTGGTACTGCTGTCCGGTGTGGTGTGCGGCTTGGGCCTGCCTGCGGTCATGAATGCGTTTTATTATAATCCCAATGAAGCGACGCAGGGCTTTAAAGGCTGGTATCAACGCATGTGCCATAAAATGAATCGTAAGGGTTTTCGCTATATTGTCGGGGAAGATGCCAAAGGAAATGAGACCATCACTATCTTTCAGCCAGAGATTCTGATTGATCAGAAAGATGCAGATGGAGTCGCCACGGTGCATCATCCAGATAAGGTTCAGGAAGTAAAACGCTTAGAAAATCCGGATAATTTCTAAAGATAAAACTTAAAAGATCAAGATGCTGCCGGATTATTTCTATCGTGAGATGAGAGAGCTTGAATCAGTGTCTTTCAATCAGGTTTGATTATTATCATCTAGCTTATTTACTGGGGTGAATTGTGATTTTTGATTTAAATGAGCTATTAATGAGATGAAAATGACCAAGACAAGTTCAGCTAGTCAGGAAATGGTAGAAATGATTTTGGCTGTGGTCAATCAGATTCCATATGCCAAAGTCGCCACCTACGGACAGATTGCCAGGCTGGCAGGTTTACCCAAACATGCGCGATTGGTCGGACGGGTATTAAGTCATCTAGATTTGGACACTGATATTCCTTGGTATCGGGTCATCAATGCTCAAGCGAAAATCAGTGTGAAGCAACTGGACGAATATGGCCAGAATATCCAGCAGCAAAAACTTATGCAGGAAGGAATTTGTTTTAGAGGTGATCGAGTGGATTTAAAACGCTATCAATGGGATGGTCGAGTAGAGATATAAAAATCCCCACTTGGTGAAAAGTGGGGATTTTAAAGATGATTTAGTTGCGAATCACCATTACTGGAATATCCGCTTGGCCGAGAATGCTTTGCGCTACGCTGCCAAGAAACAGTTTTTTGAAGCCAGTACGGCCATGAGAACCAATCACGATCAGGTCAGAATTTAAATCTTTAGCTGCTTTGACAATCTCGCTATAAATTACCTGACCCTCAAGGAGCTGTGTATCAACTTCAACACCGGCACCAGAGAATTTTGCTTTGGCTTCATCCAGCGTTTTCAGGATGGAAGTGCGGGCACGTTCAATCAGGTCATTGGTTTGTGCCGCAGAGATATATTCTGCAGCGATATAAGGGTCCAGCGCTAGCACTTGAACCACTGTGACTTTACTGTTAAATGCTTTGGCAATTTCTACAGCTTTATCTACTGCAGCATACGATGTTTCTGAACCGTCAACAGGTACTAAAATATGTTCAAAAGGCATTAGAATTCTCCTAAGGGGAATTTAGAGTTATAAAATTATGACGCGTTAAACCGGGTACGAATAGTTGTTTATACTTTGATCATAGCCTGTATTGTATAAAAATAAAACCAAGTAAATACATAGGTATAATGTCTAATAGATTAAAGAATAAAGCACCTGTTTAGAGCTATTGAACCGAGTTGTTTATTTAGCCTAAGTTAATAATTTATATGTAATTAATGTGATAGCTTAAGACAGTGATTAATCACATCGAATAGAGGTCGGGTCTAATTTTATTTGCGGTGACAGCTGTTCATAACGATTTAAAATTGTTTGAGTTTCACCTGCATAAATTTTTTGCTGTAGCTGCCGGATTTTATGTTCTGTCACATGTAAACGCGCACAATGTAATGCAATCTGATTTTCCCGGGTTACCGCCAGTCGTTGACTCTGCTCATATTCCGGATAGGGCTCGATTTTCTGCTGTGCTCTGCTGAGTTGTGCCAAAGATCGTTTTTGCTGCATGCTCATCAGTTGCTGCTGATTAATCCACTGTGCCACATCACGTCTGACGCCATTATAATCTACGAAAATAGGCGAGATGATCTGGCAGGCACTCAGACTTGAAAGGCCAATGAGTAAAATAGATATTTTAATTTTATACATTTGATGAATCCTCGAAGAATTAAAGGGTGCTATGAATGCGTGAATTACATACTAAAAAAACCTTTTTTGTTTAAAATTTAAAAGTTTATTCCGTATTTGCATAAAGACTGAACATTTGTGTTTTAAAATGCTTGACGATAGAAGCTGAAATTACGATAATGCGCACACAGTTTACGGCTATGTAGCTCAGTTGGTTAGAGCACCGCACTCATAATGCGGGGGTCACAAGTTCAAGTCTCGTCATAGCCACCATTTTAAAAGACCAAGCTCTCAGCTTGGTCTCTTTTTTTGTCTTTTAAAAAGTACTGCAAACTATAAAAAATATTTGAAGCATCCACTAATTTTTTCAGATTTCTCAAAACATCATTTTTCCTTAATATTGAGTCTGATCTTCATTTTACTGTCGCATAAAAAAATCGCCCAAGCATTCACTTGGACGATTCTGATTTACATCATTGAGAGCAGAATTTAGCTACCTGCTTTCCATCCATTGACGATTGGATAACGACGCTCACGGCCATAAGAACGTGAACTGATACGTGGCCCAATGGCACCTTGGCGGCGCTTGTACTCATTGATATCAACCAGACGAATCACTTTTTTCACGACTTCAGCATCAAAGCCTTTGGCAATGATATCGTCTTGACTCATATCTTCTTCAATATAAGAGTACAAGATCGCATCTAGAATGTCATAGGCAGGTAAAGAGTCTTGATCGACCTGATCTGGACGCAGTTCTGCTGAAGGTGGACGGGTAATCACACGTTCCGGAATCACTGGAGTTTCTGAAATGCTGTTACGATATTTCGCCAGTTCAAACACAATAGTTTTATACACATCTTTCAGAACTGCATAACCACCGACCATATCGCCATACAGGGTGCAATAACCGACAGCTAGTTCAGACTTATTACCGGTTGCCAGCACCAGATTACCGAATTTGTTAGACAGGGCCATTAATAAGGTGCCACGTGAACGTGCTTGCAGGTTTTCTTCGGTGGCATCGACTGGAACATTACCAAAGAATGGGAACAGCACCTGCATAAAGCCGCTTACCACAGGATTGATTTCGGCAATACCGAAAGTCACGCCCATATTTTTGGCTTGAGCCGCTGCATCTTCGACACTGATTTGTGCGGTATAAGTATATGGCATCATCACAGCTTGAACTTTGTCTGCGCCAAGCGCATCTACAGCAATCGCTAGGGTCAGGGCAGAGTCAATGCCGCCAGACAGTCCCAGAATCACACCTGGGAAGCCAGAACGCTGTACATAATCACGTGTAGCCATGACCAGGCTTTGATAAATCTCAGCCATGGTGTCTAAAGCAGGTGCAATTGCACCTTTGCTGAATTGCAGTTGTTCAGCATTAAATTCTGCAATTGCCAGATTTTCCTGGAAAGTTGGTGCCTGTAAAGCCACCTCGCCAGATTTGTTGAGCACAAAACTGGTACCGTCAAAGATCAGATCATCTTGGCCACCGACCTGGTTACAGTACACCAGATTGATATTTAGCTGTTTGACCAAGGCCGCCATGGTTTCAATGCGATGTTGTGGTTTACCCACTTCATATGGCGAGGCATTCAGTACCAAAGCTGTGTCGATATTCAATTTTGCCAGTTGCTGAACAGTCGCCAAAGACCAGACATCTTCACAGATCAGTACGCCAAATTTATGTCCAAGATACTCAAAAACCAAGTGCTGATGACCTTCGCCAAAATAACGCTTTTCATCAAATACGCCATAGTTTGGCAATACTTGTTTGTTATAAACACCCAGTACTTCGCCATCTTTCATGACAGCAGCCGAGTTATAACGCTGACCATCTTCAGTTTGATTAACAAAACCAAAGACCATGACAATATCTTTTACTTCAGTTAGTTTTTCAAAAGCCGCTTTGGTGCGTTTCACCAGACTTGGGCGAATTAATAAGTCTTCTGCAGGATAGCCCAATGTTGAAAGTTCAGGAAAGATAATCAGATCCGCTTTATCTTTTTTAGCCTGATTGGCCAGATCAATCATTTTTTGCGTATTTGCATCCAGATTGCCCACATGTGGAGAGAATTGAGCAATCGCAATTTTAAAACTTTTCATTCCAAGTAAATCCTATTCCTATAGGTTGATACACTAAATTACTGATTTTTATAATTCTAATTATTCAGTTGAGTGCACTTCGATATTCATAAAATGCCAAATGGCTTAAATAAAAAAACTTTTTATCGCATGATCATTGAATCTTAATGTGCGATGCAAAATAATCATACCGGCCTATTTTATCGAAATTTTATCGATAAGCTAGAGTTGATTTAGCAGAACAGGCATTGAGTGAAAAAAGTTATTATATAAAATTAGAAAATATGCTGATTTTTTATGCATCTAGGCTTATGTAGATTTAAAGACTGAAATCTAAATTTTGGCTTTTAAAATATGCTTTAGCTATATTGTTTGGAATTAAACTGATTAAATATCATCTGTTTATTTTTGGATTTAAAATAATATTCGGAATTTTTTTTAGAAAAATATCCCGGGCAATATCGCCTTGTTGTTCAATATTGTAGGTTGAAAATGATTTGTTGGGATTAAATTGATATTTGTACGGATTATATTTTCCCAAGCTGAGAAAATAAGCACTTTGTAAAAATGCCCCTTTTAAAAGCACATTGATCTGACATTGGTGCTGATAAATATGCGCCATCTCATGAATAAATAGTGCCTGATAAGATAAACTCTCGCGCGAATAATCTTCCCGATAATTTAAATTGCGTACATGGATGTAGCCACTGGGCGCCATAATGACATGTTTGGATTGCCAGGGCAGGTAGGGGTGATTCATGATTTTAACGCGGGAATAATCGATCAGGTTGCCAAATACTCGTTGGGAAATTTTGATTTCACCAGACGTTAAACTGCGGCACTTAAACTGTTCAAAACGAACCAGTCTCAAAATAAAGGGCAGAAAATACAACAGCATTCAATATACGTCCTGTTTTTAGGTGACTTAATCCGTGAATATAATTTTCATATATTCATTTTAAAACGTTTCAGATCAAATTTTTGTAGGCTTTTGTCAGTGCTAAAAAAACCACCCGGGTGGGTGGTTTTCTTGAGTCTTTCGACGCGGTTCGAATTAACGAACGATATCGCGTTGAACTTCGCCAGTGTAAAGTTGACGAGGACGACCGATCTTGTAAGGACCGCTGTGCATTTCTAACCAGTGGCTGATCCAGCCAACAGTACGTGCAAGCGCGAAGATCACAGTAAACATTTCAGTCGGGATACCAATCGCTTTAAGGATGATACCTGAGTAGAAGTCTACGTTCGGGTAAAGGTTACGCTTGATGAAGTATTCGTCAGAAAGTGCGATACGTTCAAGTTCCATAGCCAATGCAAGCTGTGGATCATTGATGCCAAGTGCACCAAGAACTTCGTCACAAGTTTCTTTCATTACTTTCGCGCGTGGATCGAAGTTTTTGTAAACTCGGTGACCAAAGCCCATCAGTTTAACTTCTTTAGTCTTCACTTTTTCCATGAAGCCAGCAACGTTTTCTACAGTGCCGATTTCGTCAAGCATCTTAAGAACAGCTTCGTTCGCGCCGCCATGAGCAGGACCCCAAAGTGCAGAGATACCAGCAGCGATACATGCATACGGGTTAGCACCAGTAGAACCAGCTAAACGTACGGTAGACGTAGAAGCATTTTGTTCGTGGTCAGCATGAAGCGTGAAGATACGGTCCATTGCTTTTGCAAGGATCGGATCAACTTTGTAATCACGATCTGCAGGAGTAGCAAACATCATGTGCAGGAAGTTTTCTGCATAACCAAGGTCATTACGTGGGTAAACGAATGGTTGACCAATGGTGTACTTGTAGCTCCAAGCCGCCAGCGTAGGAATCTTCGCGATTAAACGAATCGCAGTGATTTCACGATGGTTCACATCTTCGATGTCAAGGTTGTTGTGATAGAACGCAGACAACGCACCAACCACACCTACCATGATCGCCATAGGATGCGCATCACGACGGAAACCATTGTAGAAACGGCTAACTTGATCGTGAACCATCGTATGGTTACGTACTTTAGCGTCAAATTCTTCTTTTTGCTCAGCAGTTGGAAGTTCGCCATTTAACAATAAATAGCAAGTTTCCAGGTAATCAGCTTTAGTCGCCAATTGATCGATTGGGTAGCCGCGGTGTAAAAGTACACCTTTGTTACCATCGATGAACGTGATTTTAGACTCGCACGCAGCTGTCGCCATAAAACCAGGATCAAAAGTAAAGTGACCTGCAGCCAACACATCTTTAACGTCGATTACATCTGGGCCCAATGTGCCGCTGTAAATTGGTAGTTCAATTTCTTTGCCATCAAGCTGTAAAACGGCTTTCTTGCCAGTTGCTTCAGACATTCAATAGATCTCCTGTCCTGGTGAATGTATATCCGCTTTGTCTATCAATCTTTTAATGCACAAAACGGACGGATCAAAAATTTGCTATAAGATTAGTGAGTACTGAAATTTTGTCAATTATACTTATGGATGAAAAAATGACGGCCGCACAGCGGTTTAGTCACATTCGCTCAGTATAAAAAGTTCAGTAAAATCACAGCATCAAACCTCTATAATAAGTCAAATTGATGCAGAGGTGCAGAAAAAAATAGACTGCTTGGGGCATTTGTAAGCGTTTTTTCCTAGCAAGAAATGCAGGCGAAAATAGTGAGAGATTAAGGTGAACATGCTTAAAACTATATAAATCTCATAACTTACATCGTTTTTACCAAGCTGAATTTAACAGGTAGAATTATAAATAAAAGCAATTAATTGAATTTTGAATATGGTTCAATTGATTAAAAAGTAGCTTAATAAATGGCCAGTTTTGCAGCAAAGGTAAGCAGTATAAAAATAAATGAATGATTTTTTGAATCTAAATGCTTCAAATCGATTGAAAAACCCATCGTGTGGTGTACTAAGTCGCTATTTAACATCAGGTTATCTGAATCACTGCGCTGCTGATGAATTGGGGCAATTGGTCTGTTAAATCTAGACACTTGATTTAAATCTGAATTAAAAAGAGATTTAAATAATATTTGTGATGGAACTGTGCATCTTTAGTCTAAAACTCAAACATGATCCTGTAGGCTGAAAACCGAGTAAATTAATCATCTTAATTATTTAAAAACAATCATATAGATAGGAATTGAAAGGGTGGAATAATATATAAAGTCTGACTTATTGTTGTTAATGATTCTTATTTAATGGTTTTTTATCCAAAAAGCCAAATTCAGCCGTTTGTATTTTAATAGTTCACGTTTTATAATTCAGTGTCGTTTTGATTTTAGGCATGTATTTGCCTGAGAATGCCAGCTTTCCTTCGAATTAATTCCAACAAACTCCGGATGGAGTTTTTACTTACAGGATGCCCGCTGTGAAAAGCAACAGACCTGTCAATTTGTCCATGGGTCAAGTTTTAGAAGTAAACTTAAAATCACCCGTGGCTATTGCATCAATTCTACACCGTCTTTCAGGTGTTATCGTATTCTTACTCGTACCGGTCCTTCTATGGATTTTAGACAAGTCATTGTCTTCGCCTGAAGGTTTTGCGCAAGTTCAAGAAATCTTTAACGGTTTCATTGTTCGCTTTATTGTATGGGTATTTGTCGCCGGCATGATTTTTCACTTTATTGCGGGTGTTAAGCATTTACTTGCTGACATTGGCGTTGCTGAAGAACTAGAAAGTGGCCGTGTTGCATCTACTATCGCATTAATCTTGTCTGCAATCGGTATTGTTGCAGCATTTGTATGGATCGTACTCTAATGAAAAGCGCTACTGGTTTAACAGGTTCAGGTTCTCGCGATTGGTTTCTCCAACGTGTTAGTGCTGTAGTTCTAGCTGTTTATACCGTTGTTGTACTGGGTTGGATTCTACTGAATGGTGGTTTCAACTTCGAACAGTGGTACGGCTTTATGATGACAGTTCCAATGAAGATCATGTCTTTGTTGGCGGTCTTATCTCTTGTTGCACACGCATGGATCGGCATGTGGCAGGTATTCACGGATTATGTGACTACTCGTCAAATGGGTCCTTCAGCTTCAGGTTTACGCCTTGTACTGACTTCAGCAGTGATCATTGCTGTACTTGCATATGCAATCTGGGCGATCCAGATTTTTTGGGCGAATTGATAGGAAACAATCATGGGCGCTATAAACCCTAAAGAAGATTACACAAATATTCCACACGAAACTTTCGATGCTGTCATCGTTGGTGGTGGTGGTTCAGGTATGCGTGCGTCTTACCAACTTGCTCAAGCTGGTTTGAAAGTTGCGGTTCTGACTAAAGTATTCCCAACCCGTTCGCACACTGTTGCAGCGCAGGGTGGTATTGGTGCATCTCTTGGTAACATGCAAGAAGATAACTGGCACTACCACTTCTACGACACAGTTAAAGGTTCGGACTGGTTAGGTGACCAAGACGCAATCGAGTTCATGACTCGTGAAGCGCCTCAAGTGGTTTATGAACTTGAACACCTGGGTATGCCATTTGACCGTAATGCTGACGGTACAATTTACCAACGTCCATTCGGTGGTCACTCAGCAAACTACGGTGAAAAAGCTGTGCCACGTGCATGTGCTGCTGCCGACCGTACCGGTCACGCACTTCTTCACACGCTTTATCAAAGCAACGTGAAAATGGGTACTCAGTTCTTCGTTGAATGGATTGCGCTTGACCTGATCCGTAACGAAAAAGGCGACGTTTTAGGTGTTACAGCAATTGATCAGGAAACTGGTAAAATTGCGGTATTCCAAGCAAAAGCGACTTTGTTTGCTACTGGTGGTGCTGGTCGTGTTTACCGTGCATCTACAAATGCTTATATCAACACTGGTGACGGTCTTGGTATGGCAGCTCGTGCAGGTATTCCATTACAAGATATGGAATTCTGGCAATTCCACCCAACGGGTGTTGCGGGCGCAGGCGTATTGTTAACTGAAGGTTGTCGTGGTGAAGGTGCAATCCTTCGTAACAAAGACGGCGAACCGTTCATGGAACGTTATGCACCAACTTTGAAAGACTTGGCGCCACGTGACTTCGTATCACGTTCTATGGACCAAGAGATCAAAGAAGGTCGTGGTTGTGGTCCTAAAGGCGATTATATCCTGCTTGATATGACGCATTTGGGTGCTGACACAATCATGAAGCGTCTTCCATCTGTATTCGAGATTGGTAAGAAATTCGCGAACGTTGACATCACTAAAGAGCCAATTCCTGTAGTACCAACAATCCATTACCAAATGGGTGGTATTCCAACGAACATTCATGGTCAGGTGGTTGTTCCTGAGTCTCCTGAAACAGAAGCGCTTGTTGCTAACTACAACAAAGACACCGACGTTTACTCTACCAATGCTGAAGGTCGTGACTTTGCTAAGCCAGTAAAAGGTTTCTATGCAATCGGTGAATGTTCATGTGTATCTGTACACGGTGCAAACCGTCTAGGTACGAACTCATTGCTTGACTTGGTTGTATTTGGTAAGGCCGCTGGTCAACATATCATTGAATATGTTACTAAACAGCACGATGGTGAATATGAGCCACTTCCAACAACTGTGCTTCAAGAAACTGTTGAACGTATTCGTAAACTTGACGAATCGACTACAGGTGAGAATGCTCAAGACGTTGCTGATGCAATCCGTGATATCGTTCAAGATCACGCTGGTGTATTCCGTACATCTGCGCTTCTGGACGAAGGTGTGAAGCAGATTCTTGCAATTGAACCGCGCGTACGCAACATTCACTTGAAAGACAAATCTAAAGTATTTAACACTGCACGTATTGAAGCACTTGAAGTTGAAAACTTGTATGAAGTTGCGAAAGCAACGCTTATTTCAGCTGCTGCTCGTAAAGAATGCCGTGGTGCACATACGGTTGTAGACTTTGAAGAGTCTCCAGACCATGCTGAATACCCATATGGTCGTCGTGATGATGAGTGGATGAAGCACACTTTATGGTTCTCTGCGGATAACCGTCTAGAGTACAAGCCAGTTCGTTACCGTCCATTGTCGGTTGACGCGATTCCACCTAAACCACGTACATTCTAATCAGGAGAATTCAGATGAGTAGAGGTACTCGTACATTTCATATCTACCGCTACGATCCTGACAAGGATAAAGCACCGTACATGCAAACTTTCAAACTTGAACTGACTGATAAGCACCGTATGTTGCTTGACGCACTTCTTGCATTGAAAGTACAGGACGAGACTTTAACGTTCCGTCGTTCATGTCGTGAAGGTATTTGTGGTTCTGATGGCGTGAACATCAATGGTAAAAACGGTTTGGCGTGTCTTTGGAACCTGAACGATTTACCAAATGAAATTACTGTTCGTCCATTGCCTGGTCTTCCTGTAGTGAAAGATCTGGTGGTTGACATGAACCAGTTCTATGATCAGTACAACAAGATCCATCCATTCTTAATTAACAACCAGCCTGCGCCTCCTAAGGAACGTTTACAGTCTCCTGAAGAGCGTGAGCATCTTGATGGTCTGTATGAATGTATTCTATGTGCATGCTGTTCAACTTCATGCCCGTCATTCTGGTGGAACCCGGACAAGTTCTTGGGTCCTTCAGCATTGTTGAATGCTTACCGCTTCATCATTGACTCGCGTGATACGGGTACACAAGAGCGTTTGGCTCGTCTTGACGATCCATTCTCATTGTTCCGTTGTAAAGGCATCATGAACTGTGTATCTGTATGTCCTAAAGGCTTGAACCCTACTAAGGCAATCGGCCACATCCGTAATATGCTTTTAGATATGGCAGGTTAATAGGCTGCTTCTAGTAGTTTAGAAAAAAGCACATCTTTGGGTGTGCTTTTTTTATGCAAACTATTGGAAAAGTTAAGAAATCATAAGATAAAAATAAAGACCCTATACTTAAAATGTATAAAGTTGAGTGAAACAGTCAGGAAAAGGGTAAGGGCTTTGAGCGCCATATAAGAAGAACATGTGATTATTTTGGGTATTTATGATTTTTAGATGTAAAACTGACCTGAAAAATAGCAAGAACGATGTTATTATATAACGGAAATTTAAGGAGGGAGTGGATTGAAAGGTTTGCTCTCTTTTTATTTATCGGAAATGCTTAGGACTTAAGTCTACATTGAATCTATTTTTGAGATAAAGCACCATATATTAGAGTAAAATATCTGAACTGTATTTAGCCAATTTATGGAAGGTATGTGTCAAAAAAATCAATTGAAAAGTTGAGATTATGTTAGCATTTAGCCCATGACTATGTTTAAAAAATGCCACGCCAGGTACATTTTTTAAACACTGCATAATCAGGGACTGGTATATAAAGGTAGACCCGAGTCGCTTTAGAAAAAATCTTTGTTAATGCTTGCTTTTTTCTAAGTCGATTTGCAAAAAATTGCCCGGTTTCGATCGGGTATTCAATGAGTGATGATGCCGCTGAGGGGCGTTATTGTTCATTAAACATATCAAGATTTTCTTGGTGTGGTGATAACGCCTCATGGCTTATGCCTTATGGGGGACTAGTATCATATTACCAATTTGATGCTAATAATCCTGGGTTTTGCTTAAAAAGCATCCTGAAAATGTTTTTGCAATAGGAAATGGGTCCACAAATGCAAGAAGTTGCTGACGCTCTGCGTCTTGACACTGAACTTTCCGCTGATAGTGCAGCGTATATTGAAGAACTTTATGAGCAGTATCTGACTGCTCCAGACTCAGTGGGTGCTGACTGGAGAGCGTACTTCGATAAATTCCCAAAAGGTGATCAACCACACAGTAATGTACGTGAGCAATTCCTACTTTTAGGTCGCAATTCAAGCCGTATTCAGCCTATTGTTCAGTCGACAGTCAGCTCAGAGCATGAACGTCGTCAAATTGGCGTGCTACAGCTGATTGCTGCGTACCGTAACCGTGGCCACCAGAAAGCAAAACTGGATCCATTAGGTTTGGCGAAGCGTGAAGTTGTGCCTGATCTAGATCTTGCTGCGCATGGTTTGACTCAGTCTGACTTAGACACAGTATTCAATACTGGTAACCTGGCGATCGGTAAAGAAGAAGCGACTTTGGCTGAAATGGTTCAGTCAATGGAAGCCACTTACTGTGGTTCAATCGGTGCTGAATACATGCACATCGTGGACACCAAAGAAAAACGTTGGATTCAACAACGTCTAGAAAGTGCACGCGGTCAATATGGCTTCAATGCTGATCAAAAGAAACATGTCCTTGAGCGTTTAACTGCAGCTGAAGGCCTAGAAAAATATCTTGGTAATAAATTCGTTGGTGCCAAACGTTTCGGCGTTGAAGGTGGTGAAGCATTCATCCCGATGGTCAACGAAATTATTCAGCGTGCAGGTTCTGTAGGCTGTAAAGAAGTTGTGATCGGTATGCCTCACCGTGGCCGTTTAAACCTTCTTGTTAACATCATGGGTAAGAACCCGGCTGACCTGTTTGGTGAGTTCGAAGGTAAATCTATTCATAAGAAAGGTTCTGGTGACGTTAAGTATCACCAAGGCTTCTCTTCAAACGTCATGACTCCGGGCGGCGAAGTTCACTTGGCATTGGCGTTTAACCCGTCACACCTTGAAATCGTTGGCCCTGTGGTTGAAGGTTCAGTACGTGCACGTCAAGTACGTCGTAAAGACATTGGCGGCGATGACGTATTGCCATTAATCGTACACGGTGATGCTGCATTTGCAGGTCAGGGCGTCAACCAGGAAACTTTCCAGATGTCACAAACTCGCGGTTATACCGTGGGTGGTACAGTGCACATTGTGATTAACAACCAGGTTGGTTTCACGACATCTGATCCACGTGACGCGCGTTCTACTGAATACTGTACTGACATCGCAAAAATGATTCAGGCACCGATCTTCCATGTCAATGGTGATGATCCTGAAGCTGTGGTGTTCATTTCACAATTGGCACATGATTTCCGTCATACGTTCCGTAAAGACGTTGTGATTGACATGTTCTGCTACCGTCGTCGTGGTCATAACGAAGCGGATGAGCCAGCTGCAACTCAACCAATGATGTATCAAGTGATCAACAAGAAAGCGACTACGCGTACGCTTTATGCGGATCAACTGGTGCAACAGGGTGTTCTTGATCGTGCAAGTGCAGATCAGATGGTTGAAAACTACCGTGCAGACCTGGAAGCGGGTAATCACGTTGCCAATGCACTGGTACTTGAACCAAACAAAAAAATGTTTGTGGATTGGACTCCTTACTTAGGTCATGAGTACACAGACGAGTGGGATACAACTTTCCCAATCGAACGTCTAAAAGAGCTTGGCAAGAAAATGCGTGAGCTTCCTGAAGGCTTCGTGATGCAGCGTCAAGTTGCAAAAGTAATTGATGACCGTCTGAAAATGCAAACGGGTGAAATGCCTCTGAACTGGGGTGCTGCTGAAACTCTGGCGTATGCAACTGTACTAGATGATGGTTACTTGCTTCGTTTAACGGGTGAAGACGTAGGTCGTGGTACTTTCTCACACCGTCATGCAAAACTGCATAATCAGGTAGATGGTTCAACTTATCTTCCACTGTGTAACCTGAAAGAAAACCAGCCGCGTACTGCAATCTATGACTCTTTGTTGTCAGAAATGGCTGTATTGGCATTTGAATATGGTTATGCGACGACTCTTCCTAAGAGTTTGATCATCTGGGAAGCACAATTCGGTGACTTCGCAAACTGTGCACAGGTTGTCATTGACCAGTTCATCTCATCTGGTGAAACCAAATGGGAGCGTGTATGTGGCTTAACTATGCTTCTTCCACACGGTTTTGAAGGTCAAGGTCCAGAACATTCATCTGCACGTTTGGAACGTTTCTTGCAGCTATGTGCTGAAGACAACATGCAAGTCATCACACCGACTACGCCTGCGCAGATTTTCCACGCATTACGTCGTCAAGCGATTCGTCCAATCCGTAAGCCATTGATTGTTACTTCGCCGAAATCTTTACTTCGTCACAAGCTTGCTGTATCTAGCCTTGAAGAGCTTGCAAACGGTACATTCCAAACCGTGATTGATGAAGTAGACAACATCAACAAGTCAGATGTAACCCGTCTGGTTCTGTGTGGTGGTAAGGTGTATTACGACCTAGTTGAAAAACGTCGTGAAAAAGAATTGAACAACACTGCAATTGTACGTATTGAACAATTATATCCATACCCAGAAAAACGCCTGGCAGAAGTGCTTGCGCAATATCCAAACGTTAAAGAACTTGTTTGGGCGCAAGAAGAACCGAAGAACCAAGGCGCTTGGTTGTTCATCGCACCGCGTCTATATGACGACGTGATGAAAGCGGGTAAACAAGTACGTATTAGCTATGCAGGCCGTGAAGCTTCTGCTGCACCGGCATGTGGTTCACCATATTTGCATGCAAAACAACAAGCTCAGCTCATCAACGACGCGCTTGCGATCGACGCTGAATAATCCAGGAGATTCTAAGTAATGGCAACCGAAATTAAAGCACCGGTATTCCCAGAGTCAGTTGCGGACGGTACGATCGCAACTTGGCACAAACAACCAGGTGAAGCAGTGTCACGTGATGAAGTGATCTGCGATATTGAGACTGATAAAGTTGTTTTAGAAGTTGTTGCTCCTGCAGACGGTACACTTGCATCTATTATTAAAGGTGAAGGCGATACTGTTCTTTCAGCTGAAGTCATTGCACAGTTTGAAGAAGGTGCTGTTTCTGGCGCTACGCAAACTCAAGCAGTTCAGTCTGAAGAGAAAGTTGAACAAGCTGCTGCGCAAACTGAAGCGGGTAATGCACCGATCGTTGAACGTCAACAAGTACAGGATCAGGCTCCAGCAGTGCGTAAAGCATTGACTGAATCTGGTGTTGCAGCTGCTGACGTTGCAGGTACAGGCCGTGGCGGTCGCATCACGAAAGAAGATGTGGCAAATCATCAAGCGAAACCGGCAGCACCTGCAGCGCAACCATTAAGCGTTGCAGTGGGCGAGCGTATCGAAAAACGTGTTCCTATGACTCGCCTTCGTAAGCGTGTTGCTGAACGTTTACTTGCAGCGACTCAAGAAACTGCAATGTTGACTACGTTCAACGAAGTGAACATGAAACCAATCATGGAAATGCGTGCTCAATACAAAGATGCATTCGAGAAGCGTCATGGTGCGCGTCTTGGCTTCATGTCATTCTTCGTTAAAGCAGCAACTGAAGCACTTAAACGCTATCCAGCGGTAAATGCTTCAATTGATGGCGATGACATCGTGTATCACGGTTACTACGACATTGGTGTTGCAGTTTCATCTGAGCGTGGTCTAGTGGTTCCTGTACTTCGTGATACAGACCGCATGAACTATGCTGAAGTTGAAAACGGCATCCGTGCATATGCTGGCAAGGCACGTGACGGTAAACTGGGTATCGAAGATATGACTGGCGGTACATTCACTATTACTAATGGTGGTACTTTCGGTTCATTGCTTTCTACACCAATTCTAAATACACCACAAACTGCGATTCTGGGTATGCATAAAATCCAGGAACGTCCGATGGCGGTGAATGGTCAAGTAGAAATCTTGCCAATGATGTACCTTGCACTGTCTTATGACCACCGTTTAATCGATGGTAAAGAAGCAGTCGGTTTCCTTGTAACAATCAAAGAATTGTTAGAAGAGCCAGCGCGTCTGATCCTTGATCTGTAATTTATTCATTAAAAATCTCCCCTAACCCCTCTTTAAAAAGAGGGGAAGATCCCCCTTTGGAAAAGGGGGATTAATAAGGGGGATTAGTTGGAGATAAACATGTCTCAATTCGATTTAGTCGTAATTGGTGGTGGCCCGGGCGGCTACGAAGCAGCAATTCGTGCAGCTCAACTTGGTTTCAAAGTTGCGTGTATTGAAAAACGTATTCATAAAGGTAAACCCTCTTTAGGCGGTACTTGCTTGAACGTGGGTTGTATTCCGTCTAAAGCATTACTTGACTCTTCTCATCGTTATGAAGATACCGTTCATCACCTAGATGACCACGGTATTACTACAGGTGAAGTGAAGTTTGACCTTGAAAAATTACTTGCTCGTAAAGACAAAATCGTAAACCAATTGACTATGGGTATCGATGGCCTGCTTAAAGGTAACGGTATTGAATGGTTAAAAGGTACGGGTAAACTCCTTGCTGGTAAAAAAGTTGAGTTTGTGTCTCACGAAGGCGAAACTCAAATTTTAGAACCTAAGTACGTGATTCTTGCGACTGGTTCTGTACCGGTAAATATTCCTGTGGCTCCTGTAGATCAAGACATCATTGTTGACTCTACTGGCGCGCTTGAATTCCAAGAAGTACCTAAGCGTTTAGGTGTAATTGGTGCGGGCGTAATCGGTTTAGAACTTGGTTCTGTATGGCGTCGTTTGGGTGCGGAAGTTGTTGTATTTGAAGCAATGGATGCATTCTTACCAATGGCTGACAAAGCATTGGCAAAAGACTACCAAAAAGTTTTGACTAAACAAGGTCTTGATATCCGTGTAGGCGCGAAAGTTGCTGGCACTGAAGTTAACGGTCGTGAAGTTACGGTTAAGTACACTCAAGGTGGCGAAGACAAAACTCAAACTTTCGACAAGTTGATCGTTTGTGTAGGCCGTCGTGCTTATGCAGAAGGTCTATTGGCTGATGATTGCGGTATCAAACTGACTGAACGTGGTTTGGTTGAAGTCAACGATTGGTGTGCAACTTCAGTTGAGGGCGTATACGCAATTGGTGACTTGGTACGTGGTCCAATGCTTGCACATAAAGCAATGGAAGAAGGCGTAATGGCAGTTGAGCGTATTCACGGTCATGCTGCACAAGTGAACTACGACACGATTATTTCTGTAATTTACACACACCCAGAAGCGGCGTGGGTAGGTTTAACAGAAGAGCAAGCAAAAGAAAAAGGCCATGAAGTAAAAACTGGTCAATTCGGCTTTGCTGCGAACGGTCGTGCAATGGCTGCTGGTGAAAATGCTGGTTTCGTGAAGTTTGTTGCTGATGCAAAAACTGACCGTCTACTCGGTATGCACGTAATCGGGCCTGCTGCGTCTGATATCGTTCACCAAGGTATGATCGCACTTGAGTTCGTATCTTCAGTAGAAGATCTACAGTTGATGACTTTCGGTCACCCGACATTCTCTGAAGTGGTACATGAAGCTGCACTTGCAGTTGATGGGCGTGCGATTCACGCGATCCAACGTAAGCGTAAGTAATTCGAAAAAAGAGCGACTTAGGTCGCTCTTTTTACATTTCATGGTTGTTTTTATTGGAACAATCATCTAAAAATAAAGATAACGATTTTAAGAAATGCTGGTACTGCTTTGACGGACGTCTGGGTGCTAGTGGGTTATAACAAGGCAAAGAAGTAATAAAAGGTTATTCAATGAATTTACATGAGTATCAAGCAAAAGCGCTATTAAAAAAATATGGTATGCCTGTACAGGAAGGGATACTTGCCACCAATGCCGATGAAACGGTACATGCTTTCGAGCAGTTGGGTGGAAAGTTTGCAGTATTAAAAGCGCAGGTGCATGCGGGTGGCCGGGGTAAGGCTGGTGGGGTAAAAGTGGTAAAATCGGCTGCCGAGGCTGCTGAATATGCCAACCAGATTATTGGTTCACGCTTGGTGACTTACCAGACTGATGCCAATGGTCAGCCGGTCAATAGCATTTTAGTCTCTGAGGATGTTTATCCGGTTGAGCGCGAGCTGTACTTGGGCGCTGTGGTGGATCGCTCGACTCGCCGCATCACTTTTATGGCATCGACTGAGGGTGGTGTTGAAATTGAGAAAGTGGCCGAAGAAACCCCTGAAAAAATTATTAAAGTTGAAGTTGATCCTTTAGTCGGTCTAATGCCATTTCAGGCGCGTGAAGTTGCTTTTGCACTTAAACTCAAAGATGGACAAATCAATCAGTTTGTTAAAGTCATGACGGCTGCTTATCAGGCATTTGTAGATAATGATTTTGCACTTTTCGAAATCAATCCGTTGTCTGTGCGTGAAAATGGCGACATTCTGTGTGTTGATGCCAAAATCGGAATTGATTCGAATGCGCTGTACCGTTTGCCTGAAGTGGCCGCATTACGTGATAAGTCTCAGGAAAATGAACGTGAGCTAAAAGCGTCTGAGTTTGATCTGAACTATGTAGCGTTGGAAGGTAACATTGGTTGTATGGTCAATGGTGCCGGTCTTGCCATGGCAACCATGGATATTATTAAGCTTTATGGCGGTCAACCAGCCAACTTCCTGGATGTTGGTGGTGGTGCGACCAAAGAGCGCGTGATTGAAGCCTTTAAAATTATCTTGGCAGATACTTCTGTGCAGGGTGTATTGATTAATATTTTTGGTGGAATTGTGCGTTGTGACATGATTGCTGAAGCAATTATTGCAGCGGTTCAGGAAGTAAATGTGACCGTTCCTGTGGTTGTTCGCCTCGAAGGCAACAATGCGGAACTGGGTGCAAAATTACTGGATGAATCAGGTTTGAAATTGATTTCTGCACATGGTCTTGCTGACGCTGCAGAAAAAATCGTTGCTGCTGTAAAAGCTTAAAGGGGTATTGATCATGAGCGTATTAGTTAATAAAGACACTAAAGTATTGGTACAGGGCTTTACAGGTAAAAACGGTACATTCCATTCTGAACAGGCTCTGGCCTATGGTACCAAAGTTGTCGGTGGTGTAACCCCAGGTAAAGGTGGTCAAACCCATCTAGAATTGCCTGTATTTAATACCATGCGTGAAGCGGTGAAAGAAACGGGTGCAGATGCTTCGGTGATTTATGTTCCGGCACCCTTTGTACTGGATTCTATTGTTGAAGCGGTTGATTCTGGCATTGAGTTAATTGTGGTGATTACTGAAGGTGTACCGACCATCGATATGCTCAAAGCCAAGCGTTATCTGGAAACCAATGGTAATGGCACACGTCTGATCGGACCAAACTGTCCGGGTATTATTACGCCGGGTGAATGTAAGATCGGGATCATGCCGGGGCATATTCATCAGCCGGGTAAAATCGGGATTATTTCGCGTTCAGGCACACTGACTTATGAGGCTGTGGCGCAAACCACAAAACTCGGTTTAGGTCAGTCGACTTGTATCGGTATTGGTGGAGACCCAATTCCGGGCATGAACCAGATTGATTGCTTGAAATTGTTCCAGGAAGATCCGCAAACTGAAGCCATTATCATGATTGGTGAGATTGGTGGTACAGCTGAAGAAGAAGCAGCTGAATATATTCAATCGAATGTGACTAAGCCAGTTGTTGGTTATATTGCGGGTGTAACTGCACCTAAAGGCAAACGTATGGGTCACGCAGGTGCGATTATTTCAGGTGGTAAGGGCACAGCTGAAGAAAAATTTGCTGCCTTTGAACGTGCGGGTATGGCGTATACGCGTAGTCCTGCTGAACTTGGTTCGACTATGCTGCAAGTGTTAAAAGATAAAGGTTTAGTTTGATATTCACATTAGACCTTCAATAAAAAAGCTCCCAAATGGGAGCTTTTTTATATCTCATTCTATTTTTAAGTTTTAGCTTTAAGGCTCTGAGTCATGCCGTTGATATCTCCACCCTGAATACCAAGCTCACTCATCAGGCTGTCAATGAGCGGTGCCTGGCTACGATAGCGCAGGGCGCTATTCACCACCTGATCTGACAGGGCAACATTGCTACCTTCATGATGGGCATCTGCCTGACAGGCACCGGCATGACCGCCATGTAGGCCATTCACTTGAAGAATCTTGATATCATCAATATTTTCCATTGGCTTGACACTTTCCCGGATAATTTCAGGCAAGTATTTCAGCATAGCTAAACGAATCTGCATTTCAACCTGTTCAGGTGACAGGACGTTATTGGCTTCATTGACCGCACGGGTACCTTCAGCATCGACCTGATACTGTTTTTCCATTGCCTGAGCCAGTAGAATTTTCGCATCCGCTTCACCCTTGGCCTTCAGGCGGACTTTTTCTGCTTCAGCCTCAGCCGCAATCCGCACTGCTTCTGCATCATCTGCTGCCGCCTGTTTGCCAGCTTCAGCGGCAACTGTAATGGCAATTGCATCTTTTTCAGCGTGTTCTTTGGCTGCGACCAGTTCAACTGCTTTTTGACGCTCTGCCTGCTGGATTTGACGTACGGTGATGACTTCTTCTTCCGCTTTTACCGCTTGTGCACGTGCCTGATCGGCTTGAGCTTTAGCTTCAGATTCAGCACGTGATTTTTCCGCAATCGCAATGGCGCGATCCTGTTCAGCCAGTTCAATGGTTTTCTTTTGCTCGACCTGTGCTTTTTGAATCAGCTGGGCCTTTTGAATATTTTCATTTTCGACATCACGGGCGGCCAAAATACGCTTGAGTTCGACTTCTCGTTCAGCGGCAATTTGTGCTTCTTCTGCTTCACGTTTTTTGCCGGCTTCCTGAGCGGCAATTTCAGCCAGCTGTTCAGCACGGCGAATGGCAATTTCACGCTCTTGCTGCAGTTTGGCATATTCTTCTTCACGAATAATTTGCAGGCGCGCCTGTTCAGCTTCCAGATTTTTGGTTTTGATCGCCAGATCGGTATCCTGTTCGATATGGTTACGTTTGCGACGGCGATCCTCAATGGTTTCAGTGAGCTTGGTCAGGCCTTCAGCATCAAAGGCATTTTGCGGATTGAAGTATTTAAATCCGGTCTGATCCAGTCCGGTTAGGGAAACCGTTTCAAGCTCCAGACCATTTTTATGTAAATCTTCCGAAACGACTTGCTGTACTTTTTGCACGAAATCAACGCGTTTTTCATGTAGTTCTTCCATGGCCATTTCTGCTGCCACTGCGCGCAGTGAATCAACAAATTTACCTTCCACCAGATTTTTCAGTTCATTCGGTGACATAGTTTTTTGACCAAGGGTTTGTGCTGCGGTGGCAATTGAATCTGCGGTAGGCTTGACCCGTACATAGAATTCGGCCATGACATCGACCCGCATCCGGTCACGGGTAATCAGTGCCTGATCATCTGCGCGACGGACTTCAAGGCGTAGGGTATTCATATTTACTGGAATGATTTCATGCAAAACAGGAAGCACGATTGCGCCCCCACCTAAAATCACTTTTTCACCACCCCAACCGGTACGCACAAAGGAAATTTCTTTGCTTGAACGACGGTATAAGCGTGCAATGATGAGACCGAAGGTCACCAATGCCACAAAAATAATTCCCGCAATAATTAAAATATTATATAAATCAAATGTTAACATTGTTATAAAGTCTCAATTGAGTGCTAGCTAAATAAAATTAAAGTGCAATGGCTTGAAAGCCGTTCTTGGTTTTGTGGGTTAGAACTACATTCTGACCTTGATTTAAAATTTGATTGTTTTCTGGTTCGACCAGTACATAGTGGGTCTGACCATGTTGATCACGGACTTTGGCCTGCGCCGGAGAATTCACTTTGGCATCTCCGAGAATAATGGTCGCGGTACGTCCGATGAGTTCATCACTATGAATCGCAGAGGTTTCGTCTTGGGGCAGGAGCTTACTGGCGGCCATGGCAAGAAAGCGCACCACAGGCATACACAGAAACAGGCAGGCCGGAGAAATCAGCCAGACGTTAAACAGCTGGCTGGTCAGGCGCTCAAATATTCCCTGAATCAATAAACCACTCAAACCATAACTGGTCAGAAAAATAATCAGCCAGATAAATAAAGGCAGTCGCCCCAGATATAACCAGTCAAATACTTTGCTGAAAACACCGGGGGACTGATCCGGACTTATTTCTGGTTGCAGGGGATCTTCAGGTAAAAACTGTTCAAAGATATGCTGAGAGCCGCCGCCGAGCAGCAATAGAATACATTCTAGTGCAGCAAACATCAGCATTAGGCTCAGGCTAATACTAAATACGATATTTGATGGATGCGTAAACAGTTCCCACATTTTTTTATCTCTATAATTATGTTTTTAGGAAAAGTGTCTGAAAGTTTTTATTGATATAACGATAACAGTAATTGCTGATTTTGTATGCAAAAAAATAACAAAAAACCTTATAAACAAGGATTGAATATATTGATTATTTAATAATTATTGAACTATTAAAATTAATAATAAACTATAAGTTAACTGGATGTTTGAGCAAGTAATGTCATAACGGCAATAGGAATTTGGCATTCTGTCTAAGCTTGTCTGAGAGTTTGATAGAGATACATCGAACTGAGTATCTCTAAATTTTTTTGTTCAAGCCTAAAGCAGGGCAGTCTGAATCCGGACTTTCATATCTAAAGTCTGTTGCAGAATATAGTGTTGCATCCATTTAACCTGTTCACCCATAGGATTGACCTTGACTGCAGTATTCAGGAAATCGAGATCAGGCTGCTTAAAAAGCTGCTGTTGCAAGGTTTGCTCCAAAATCTGGCTGTTGGTCGTCAAAGGTAATGCCACCAGATAGAACGCTTTAGGATAATTATAAAAGGCATATAATAAGTTAAAGGCTTTTTGATCACCTTTGAGGTTGCCAGCACCGATTTCGTAAGCTGCGTTCTGGTTGCTATAAGTAACGCCGACTAGAAATTCCCAATGACCTTCTTGCAAACGCAGACCAAACTGTAATCCGATTTGATCCGCGGTCAGCTCGTGTTGCAGATAAATATTTAGAGGCTTGCCATCATCACTGAAGGGTTCTTGCAAGACTAAAATATGTTGCTGATGCTGATAAATATAACCGGCAAGCTGAGCCTGTTCCAGACGGGTTTTTACAGTGATGAGATCAAAAGCGCTATAGGGCATAAACGAAGTATATAAAGGGGAGAATTGAACTTACTCTAGTAATTTTTCAACTATTTGAGAACCACTACTTTAGATTATTTTTCTAGGATTTTATTGGTTTAGCAACAGGGTAATATATAGCTATACCACACAATATCATGGCTTGAATTTTGCAAATCATTGATTCATAAAAACTGATATTCATTATTGATGAATTTTTATATGAGCTTTTGATATATCAATATCATAAAACAAGCAATGGATAGGATAAGTAAATCACTATAATGAATATAAATTTTCAAAAGTGTCATAAGTACACGTTTTTCTAAGCTGGTGTTGTCCATGTCGTTAAATGAGGAAAGACTTACTCATCTCAAACAGCTTGAAGCTGAGAGTATTCATATCATCCGCGAAGTTGCTGCCGAGTTTGAAAATCCGGTCATGCTGTATTCGATTGGTAAAGATTCGGCGGTCATGCTGCATCTTGCGCTAAAAGCGTTCTACCCAGCAAAACTTCCATTTCCATTATTACATGTCGATACAGGCTGGAAGTTTAAAGACATGATCACTTTCCGGGACAATATGGCGAAAACCCATGGTTTCGATTTGATCGTGCATCAGAATAAAGAAGGGGTTGAGGCAGGTATTAACCCGTTCGACCATGGTAGTTCTAAATATACCGACATCATGAAAACTCAGGGCTTAAAACAGGCTCTGGATAAATACGGTTTTGATGCTGCTTTTGGTGGCGCGCGCCGTGATGAAGAAAAATCACGTGCGAAAGAACGTGTTTATTCATTCCGTGATTCGAAACATCGTTGGGATCCGAAAAACCAGCGTCCAGAACTTTGGAATCTTTATAACGGTAAAGTGAATAAAGGCGAAAGTATTCGTGTATTCCCATTATCTAACTGGACTGAGCTGGATATCTGGCAATACATCTATTTGGAAAGTATTCCATTAGTACCACTTTATTTGGCTGCAGAACGTCCTGTGGTTGAACGTAGTGGCACACTTATTATGGTTGATGATGAACGTATGCCTTTAAAAGAAGGTGAAGTTCCACAAATGAAATCGGTACGTTTCCGTACTTTGGGTTGTTATCCATTAACAGGTGCTGTGGAATCTACAGCCAATACCTTGCCGGAAATTATTCAGGAAATGTTGCTGGCAACCAGTTCTGAGCGTCAAGGTCGTATGATTGACCATGATGAAGCAGGCTCGATGGAGAAGAAGAAGCAGGAAGGCTACTTCTAATTTAATCTCCCCCCTTGCGCAGCAATGCTACTCACCTCTTTAAAAAGAGGGGGAACTCCTAAATCAGAACGGAGATAAAATCCCTCTTTATTAAAGAGGGATTTAGGGAGATTAAAAAGAGATTCAAAACAACCGATTTCTAAAGAATATGTGGAGCTTTGAGCGATGTCTCATCAATCTGATTTAATCAGCCAAGATATCTTGGGCTATCTGAAACAACATGAAAATAAAGACCTGTTGCGTTTCCTGACTTGCGGTAACGTGGACGATGGTAAATCGACGTTAATCGGTCGTCTGCTGTACGATTCAAAATTGATTTATGAAGATCAATTACAGGCTGTGACCCGTGACTCGAAAAAAGTCGGTACGACAGGTGATGCACCTGACTTGGCACTTCTGGTTGATGGTTTACAAGCAGAGCGTGAGCAAGGCATTACCATTGATGTGGCCTATCGTTATTTCTCGACAGAAAAGCGTAAGTTCATCATCGCGGATACGCCGGGACACGAACAGTACACTCGTAACATGGCGACAGGTGCATCGACGTGTGACCTTGCAATCATTTTGATTGATGCACGTTATGGCGTGCAAACCCAGACACGTCGTCATACCTTTATTGCGAGTTTGCTCGGGATCAAGAACATCATTGTTGCGATCAACAAGATGGACTTGGTGGAATTCTCTGAAACACGTTTCAATGAAATCCAGGCTGAATATGCGGCATTCGTTGCACAATTGGGCGATCGTAAACCAAGCAATATCATCTTTACGCCTATTTCTGCATTGAATGGCGATAACGTGGTGAACAAGTCAGCCAATACGCCATGGTACACTGGTGAAACGCTGATGGGTACACTTGAATCGGTGGAAATTAACCGTAGTTCAGCGAAGCAGGATTTCCGTTTCCCTGTGCAATACGTGAACCGTCCAAACCTCGACTTCCGTGGTTTCTGCGGTACGATCGCACTTGGCGATATCAATGTTGGCGATACCGTAACAGCATTACCTTCTGGTAAATCATCGACTGTCAAAGAAATTGTCACTTTTGATGGCAATCTTGAGCATGCAGTTGCAGGTCAGGCAGTGACTTTAACGCTTAACGATGAAATTGATATTTCACGTGGTAACGTGTTAATTCGTGCGGATCAAGCTGTTCCAAATATTTCCCGTTCAGTTCAAGCGACTGTTGTGTGGATGGCAGATCAACCACTTGTACTGGGTAAGCTGTACAACATCAAGATTGGTACGCAAACCGTTCCGGCAAAAGTAACGGCAATTCATTACCGTACCAACGTTAACACATTGGAAAAAGTTCAGGTGGATAAACTTGAGCTAAATGCAATCGCCAATGTGACTGTTGAATTTGATGCACCAGTGGTCTTTGACCGTTATCAAGACAGCCGTTTCACCGGTTCGTTTATCTTCATCGATCGTTTGAATAACGTGACGATTGGTGCTGGTATGGTGGAAGAATCAGTTGAATGGTCTGCACACGATGAGCCTGTCACTGCAGAAGCACGTGCGGCACGTTTGGGTCAAAAACCTGCTGCGGTGACTGTATCTGGTAAAGCTTTGGAAAATGCTCAGGCGCTAGAAAGCTTGCTGATTCAGCAAGGGATCGTTGCTATTGCTAAAGCAGGTTTGAATGCGGAGCAGGTTGCACTGGTTCGTGAAACTGGTGTGGTTGTGATTACCGATGCTGCTGAAGGTACAGACACGACTTTAACCGTAGATACAGTTGAAGAACTTGCTGAGAAGATTGTGGAATTGGTTCGTCTTTAAGACTGGACTGATTTGAAGAAACCCGCTGAAAAGCGGGTTTTTTATTGCCTAAATTTTGATTGCATGAAAATCATTCGATTAGTCAAAATGTGATCTTTCAATTTACTAGTCAATTAATACAATACTCCCTAGATTTGGGGAATATATGAAAAAATTAATATTGCTGGCTGGCTTGTGTGTGGCTTTTGGAGCTGAAGCCAAACAGAGCAGCCAAAGCGTTGAAGCAATCAAGCAAAAAATAATCCAGCAGTCGATTGAGAATTATCCAGGAAATTGTCCGTGTCCTTATAATACTGCACGTAATGGTAGTCGTTGTGGTAAGCGTAGTGCTTATAATCGTGCAGGCGGAGATGCGCCGCTGTGTTATCCGGAAGATGTGAGTGATCGAATGGTAAAGGAATATAAAGGGCGTAGTTAATTAAAGGCTCCGTATTTAGATAGTGAGCTAAAAGAAATATTTTTGTTAGATTTGGCTTCACATGGGTAATTATTCATAAGAATCATTGAGGACTAAGGCCAGAATTGCTTTCATTTCGGTTAAACTTTTCACGCCTGCAATCCTTTTAATAATTTCTCCATTTCTAAAAATAAGCGTAGAAGGCAAACCATAGGCATTATAGCGCAAGGTTAAAATCGGAGACTGATCCACATTGATCTTGCCAAATTTAACTTCAGGATTTACCTCAGCATAGTATGTCGCCAGTTCGGCAAAGATCGGAAAATTCTGAACACAGGGCTTGCACCAGTCTGCATAAAAGCGAATCACGGCAAAACCTTCAAACCACTCAAAATCACTGTAATTGTTTTCGTTATATTCGATCACTTGGGTCATGGTTGGCCTATTATCAATTTCCTGAATAGTCCCCCGATTATACATAAGTCCGATGTAGCTTCATTCCTCATGCTAACTATGTTCAAATAAGTCCAAGATATATGAAATGCATAGATTAGGGAAAGAAATCATGTCGCAACAAACCATGCAGCAAGTCATTATTACAGAACCAGGTGGTGTCGATAAACTCGCTTATGAAACGGTGACTGTACCTGAACCTAAAGCAGATGAAGTTCTGGTGAAAGTTCATGCCTTTGGTATTAACCGTCCAGATATCCTGCAGCGTCAAGGCTTATATCCGATGCCGAAAGGGGTAACGCCAGTTCCTGGCCTGGAAGTGGCAGGTGAGGTGGTTGCGATTGGTAGTGATGTAAGTCAGTTTAAAGTTGGTGATCAAGTCTGTGGTTTGACCAATGGTGGCGGTTATGCTGAATATTGCGTCATACCTGAAAGCCAGACCTTGAATATTCCTGAAGGCGTAAGTTTTGTACAGGCAGCGGCCATTCCTGAAACTTTCTTTACTGTATGGGCGAACGTGTTCCAGATGGGTCAGGCTAAAGCAGGGGAAACGGTACTGGTGCATGGTGGAACGAGCGGGATTGGTACGACTGCTTTGATGCTGTGTAAATCACTTGGTATTAAAACTTTTGCAACTGTGGGTTCAGATGAAAAAGTTGCAGCGATTTCTGATTTAACCACGGCTATTAATTATAAAACTCAGGACTTTGAGCAAGTTATTAATGAAGCTACCGACAATGGTGGTGTCGATGTTATTTTAGATATGGTCGGTGCACCTTATTTAGAGCGTAATTTAAATTTGTTGCGCCGTGATGGACGTCTGGTCTATATCGCCTTCTTGGGTGGTGCTAAGGCCAAAGAAGTTAAACTCGGACAAATCATGATGAAACGTCTGACCATTACCGGTTCGACCATGCGTGCACGCAGCACGGCTGAAAAAGCGGAAATTGCACAAGGCCTGAAAGAGCAGATTGCACCATTGTGGGCAAAAGGCGAATGTCTCCCGATGATCTATAAAACGTTTAAGTTCGATCAGATTCAGGATGCCCATGCCACAATGGATACTGGAGAGCATGTGGGTAAAGTTGTAGTTGAAATTATTTAATACGAGATAAGTGATTCAAAAAAAGCCAGTAATTTTACTGGCTTTTTTTAATTTTAAGTAAAATATTATTACAAATAAATATATAAAATCTTGAATAAAAATTAAAAAATGTTAACCGTTCGACACAACCTGTCAATTATGACACGTAAATTGCATGTATAGATAATTCCGACCAAATGGTTAAACATTCACATGAATGTGAGAGGGAAAATAAGATGAAAATTATTTCAACAGCATATAGTTCAAAACATAGTTTAAGAGCATTACGACGTATTCATAAAATGATTATTCGCGGAACCATCAGCTGGGTAGAGTTACATAAAATGTATCGGGCGATGCTGCATCTGGAGCGTTATATAGAAAGATTAACAATACAAAATCGTCATTCAAGCAAGAAAGCATCCAGAAAATCCAAATAAGATCTTGTATTTTTAGGGTGAATAAAGGGTCAAGATCTGATGCAAAAAAATATCTTAGACTTTGTCCTAATATTATTCATTGATCGGCATTCAGTATAATCATTCAACATCTAGCGATAAATAAGTACATGAGAATGTATTAAGTGGGGATTTATGAAGCGCCCAGCTTCAACACATGAGCGTCTTGCAGAGCGTTTAGCCAGAATTTTGACCAAATTAAACGTCGGATATCAACTCCGGGCTGCAGAGCTAGCTGCAGAATTTCAGGTCAGCACCCGCACCATTGAGCGTGATTTTGATCGTCTAGGCTCTTACTTACCCTTACTTCAAGATGAACAGAAACGATATTATCTGGAACCCTCTTATTTAGGGCGGTTTAAATTGCAGGATATCCAGACTTTTGCCCAGCTTTCGGGGATCAGTGAGTTGTATCCGGCGTTGGATATGTCTTTTATGCGTGAACTGCTGGATGAGCGGGCAAATCAGGTATTTTCGGCAAAAGGCTATTATTTTGAAGATGCCAAACAGTTTGCCGAACATTTCAAGTTGCTTGCAAGCGCAATCTATAAACGTCAGCAGGTTGAGTTGCAATATTCAGATCAATTGCGAATCATTAAGCCTTATCGCTTGATTCACCATCATGGTATCTGGTATCTGGTGGGTGTAGATCAGGACAAGTTGCGCACCTATCGCTTAAGTCAGGTGCAACAACTCAAGCTGGTTTCTGAGGTGGAGAGCTTTGCGCATGATCCTGAAATACTAAAAATACTGGTAGATGAAGACAGCATCTGGTTTGGGCAGCAAAAGCAGCAAGTCTTAATCAAGGTACAACCTGAAGTCGCGGTCTTTTTTAAAGAGCGCCGTTTATTTCCAGAACAGCAGATCGAGCAGGAAACAGGGACTGGAGAGTTAGTGATTAGTTGCCAGATTCGTCACGAAATGCAGTTATTGCCTTTGGTGCGTTACTGGTTACCTTATGTGAAAATTATTGAGCCGATTCATTTCCAGCAAAAACTGGAACAGGATTTGCAAGGATATTTACGTTCTGCTGGATGATATTGAGGAAGCAGAGCAGGGGGCCTGATTAATGATGACACTTTAAATGGAAATTTAATTTACTTATTTTTTGACTAACTAAATTACAGACATAAAAAAACCAGCTTTCGCTGGGTTCTTTATTTGCACCATCTTTCTATAGTAGAAGAATGGTGCCCGAGGCCAGACTCGAACTGGCACGCTTTGTGGGCGGGGGATTTTAAATCCCCTGTGTCTACCGATTTCACCACTCGGGCTTTAACAAGATGGAGGCGGAGGTCGGAATCGAACCGGCGTCCACGGAGTTGCAGTCCGCTGCATGACCACTCTGCCACCCCGCCGCGTCTTGTTGATGCGTATATTAGCAAGCTCAGAAAAAAAAACAATAGTGTATTCATCTGTATGCGCATAAAAACATCATCTGGCGGAAAATATTTAAATTATTCATGTAGAATGTGCAAAATTGATTCATATCAACACTTGGGAGAAGTGCCGTGGCATTAGTTCTAGACGGTCGTGCATTGGCGAAGCAAATTGAAGCTGACTTGTTTACTCGCGTAGAAGCGCTGAAAACAAAATCAGGTCGTACTCCAATTCTTGCGACGATTTTGGTAGGTGACGATGGCGCATCTGCAACTTATGTTCGCATGAAAGGCAATGCCTGCCGCCGTGTTGGTATGGATTCACTCAAAGTGGAACTTCCTAAAGAAACCACAACTGAAGAATTATTGGCTGAAATTGAAAAATTAAATGCAAATCCTGATGTGCACGGTATTCTGCTGCAACATCCGGTTCCAGCTCAAATTGATGAGCGTGCCTGTTTCGATACAATCTCGCTTGAAAAAGACGTAGATGGTGTCACTTGTCTTGGTTATGGTCGTATGGCAATGGGCGAAGCAGCCTATGGTTCAGCGACGCCTGCGGGTATCATGACCATCCTGAAAGAGAACAACATTGAAATCGCGGGTAAACACGCAGTTGTTGTAGGTCGTTCTGCAATTTTGGGTAAACCAATGGCAGCGATGCTGCTAGAAGCGAATGCAACCGTAACCATTTGCCATTCACGTACTCAAGATCTTGCAAGCTTCGTTAAGCAAGCGGACATCATTGTCGGTGCGGTAGGTAAGGCTGAATTGATTCAGAAAGACTGGATCAAACCAGGTGCGGTAGTTGTAGATGCAGGTTTCCATCCACGTGATGGCGGTGGTGTAGGTGATATTCAATTGGTTGGCATCGAAGAAATTGCTTCTGCTTACACACCAGTTCCGGGTGGTGTAGGTCCAATGACGATTACCACTTTAATCCGTCAAACGGTTGAAGCTGCTGAGAAAGCGCTAGGTTAATAAACAGGCCTCTCCCTGACCCTCTCCTGAAAGGAGAGGGGGAAGTTCATTGTGAAAATAATGGATGCTCCTTCTCCCTATGGGAGAAGGCTGGGATGAGGGTAATATCTAAAATATAAGAGTTCTTCTGACACATATAACGAATAAAAATCCAATGAGCTGTACTTTCCAATTTCCTAAAGCCCCTGAGCATTTACTCCAAGCCTTGCACCAAGTCATTCCGAATTGTGAATTAATGGCACAGCAACTGCCAGAAACACCGATTTCACTTTGGCTAATTCCACCCGTATTTCCAACTGATAAACTTGATGATGAAGTGATTCGTCGCATTTGGAATGATACACCATACTGGATCTTTTGCTGGGCCTCAGGCTTGGCGATGGCGCAGTGGCTATTGGCAGAGCCGCATCATGTTAAAGACAAAGTAATTTTGGATTTTGGGGCGGGATCGGGCGTAGTTGCCATTGCTGCAAAAATGGCAGGCGCAAAACGTGTGATTTGCTGTGACATCGATCAAGTCAGTCTGGATGCCTGTCGTGCCAATGCGGAGCTGAATGATGTTGAGCTTGAATATCTGGATGACCTATATAAGGCAGAACAAGTAGACATTCTGTTAGCCGCAGATGTGCTCTATGATCAATGCAACCGTTTCTTCTTGGACGAGTTTTTAAAATTTGCACCTGAGGTCTGGGTCGCAGACAGTCGGGTAAAAAACTTTAGTCATCCTCAATATAAAAAACTGGATGAGCGTAGTGCAACGACCTGGCCAGATCTGGATGAATCACCAGAATTTCGTAATGTCAGTTTCTATAAAACACGTTAAAGTTGAAAAATCAAAAAGGGCAGTTAGCCCTTTTTGATTGTCTTACTCTGATTAAGTAACTAAATATCAGATATTAAGAACAAGTATAACGAATAACACGCATGGTCGTAGGGCGGGCTTCTAAGGCTTCGCGTGCACCCGGGTTCTCGCTATTATGTAAATCAGGCGTATTGCTCAAGCTGATTTGCGTGCGGCTATTACCCAGTTGGCGGCCATAATTTTCCTGTTCCGCAGTTGGATTGGAAATTTCATTGGTGCTTAAAATCTGGATATTATAAGTTTTGGAATTTCCTAACACGTGTCTGCAGGCAGCTTGCAAGCGATTTTCATCTTGGCTTGGTCGTCCTGAGAGGGTATAGCTCAGGGTTGCTGTATTGCCTGAACGTTCCAGAATTTCATAGCCACTTTGTCCATTGAATTGATGGGGTGTGGTCTGGCATGCGCTCAGTACAAAACTGCTTGCAGCCACAGCCAAAATTACTGTTGTTCTTTTCATATTTATAGTTCCTGAATTCTTGGCTTAAGTATGCCATATTTTGCTTAAGCAGCTGCTCTGGTCAATTGTGATCAATTGTTTAAACAGCCAATAAAAAAGGCCGCTTATGCGACCTCTTTTAAATTAAATCAGCAATTAAGCAGATTTAACCGCAGCAATAAGTTCTGCTTGACGAGTTTTTAACGCTTCCGGTAAACGCTCACCCAGCTTGTCGAACAATTCAGTGTGGCTTTCAAGTTCTTTGATCCATTGATCTTTATCTTGAGAAGTTACTAGGTCAAACTGTTCTTTAGTGAAGTCAGAACCAGTCCAGTTCAACTGTTCATAAGTAGGAACTAGGCCGATTGGTGTTTCAACAGCATCAGCACGACCTTCACAACGGTCAATGATCCACTCAAGAACACGCATGTTTTGACCGAAACCAGGCCATACGAAGTTGCCTTCAGCATCACGACGGAACCAGTTCACGTTGTAGATACCTGGAAGTTTGTTGCCAGCAGCGGCAGCTTTCGCGCCCACTTGCTCGCCCATTTCTAACCAGTGCGTGAAGTAATCCGCCATGTTGTAGCCAGCGAATGGCAGCATCGCGAACGGGTCACGACGAACGATACCTTGTTGGCCAACAGCAGCAGCAGTGGTTTCAGATCCCATAGTCGCAGCTTTGTAAACACCGTCAACCCAGTCAAATGCTTCTGAAATTAGAGGCACTGTGTCTGCACGACGACCACCGAAGATGAACGCAGAGATTGGAACACCTGCTGGATTTTCCCAGTCAGCGTCAATAGAAGGGCATTGACCAGCTGCAACTGTGAAACGAGCATTTGGATGCGCTGCTTTTTCTTCGCCAGTGTGTGGTTGACCTTTCCAGTTAGTCAGGTTGGCAGGCGCTTCTTTAGTCAGACCTTCCCACCATACTTCACCGTTGTCAGTCACAGCGACGTTTGTATAAATCACGTCTTTGTGCATGGTTGCCATACAGTTCGGGTTGGTCTTGGTGTTGGTACCAGGCGCTACACCGAAGAAGCCAGCTTCAGGGTTGATTGCATATAAGCGACCGTCTTCACCTGGTTTGATCCAAGCAATATCGTCACCTACAGTTTCAATCTTCCAGCCTTCATAGCCTGCTGGTGGAATCAACATAGCGAAGTTTGTTTTACCACATGCAGATGGGAATGCAGCTGCGATGTAGTGTTTTTCGCCTTGTGGATTGGTCACGCCAAGGATCAGCATGTGTTCAGCTAACCAGCCTTGTTGACGACCCATAAATGATGCAATACGTAATGCCAGGCATTTTTTACCCAACAATGCGTTACCGCCATAACCAGAACCATAAGACCAGATCTCACGAGTTTCTGGGTAATGCACGATGTATTTTTCTTTGTTGCAAGGCCATGCAACATCTTTTTCGCCGTTCGCAAGCGGAGCACCTACAGTGTGTACGCAAGGAACGTATTCACCGTCAGTACCAAGAACGTCATAAACAGCTTTACCCATGCGAGCCATTTTAGACATGCTTACTGCAACGTAAGGAGAGTCAGTTAACTCGATACCGATATGAGCGATATGAGAACCCAATGGACCCATTGAGAATGGAACCACATAAAGTGTACGACCTGCCATTGAACCGTCAAATAAACCGTTCAATTTTTCGCGCATGACAGCAGGTGCTTCCCAGTTGTTGGTCGCGCCAGCATCGTCTTTGTTTTCAGAACAGATGTAAGTACGATCTTCAACACGTGCTACGTCAGACGGATCAGAATTTGCAAGATAAGAACCAGGATGAGTTTCTTGATTCAGCGCTTGCATTGTGCCGTTAGCGATCATCAAGTCGATATAACGTTGATATTCTTCTGCGCTACCGTCACACCATTCAATTTTTGCTGGTTTTGTTAATTTAGCAATCTCTTCCACCCAAGCAATAAGCTTAGGGTGACGAACGAATTCTGGTGCGTTCACTTGGGTCATGGTGAGGCCTATCTCAAATGTGTACAAATTAGATGTACAAAGTACAATCCGAGCAATAAAAAATATCGCCCAGATGAAATATGAAAAAAAGTGGCTGTATTAAAGCATAAAACGATAAAAAAAATAAGACCAAAGAAGTGCTAGATTTTTTTTGGAATATAATGCTATTTTATTTATAAATATAAGTAAAACAACAAGATAAAACTAAATATTTGAATTGTTAATATTATTTATTTAAATTATGGATAGTATTTATTTTAAAAATTAATATTAAAATCATTATCTTTATTTTATAAGACCTCTAATATTCATTATTGATTAAATAAATGGTTGTCATTTGAATTTTACATAAAGCCACTGTTAATTGTCTATGAATTGGACAAAATGCCAATAGGCTTCAATGAAATTGCGCGAAAAATGTCTAATCAATCTAAACCCTTATCGCTAATTTTTAATCATAAAGCTGGTTTTCGCATACAGGGGCCAGAAGGCATTTATGAACAGCTGATCGATATATTTTCAGCGCAGGGTTATCAAACTAAAGCTTATGAAATCAATGATTCACAGCAATTTGATAAAATTATGGTTGAGGTGCTTGAACAGCATTTGGCATCTAGCGAGTCAGGAATCATCGTTGCGGCAGGCGGAGATGGCACTTTAAATACAGTCGCCAAACATGTGTTGAATACGCAAATTCCTGTCGGTATTTTGCCTTTAGGGACTTTTAACTATGTGGCGAGATTATTGGGGATTCCGCTGGATTTGCTTGAAGCGGCAAAAGTGATTGCGACAGGACAGCCACAACGTATGAATGTTGCTCGTATCAATCAGGAAATTTATCTGAATAATGCCAGTCTGGGTCTATATCCTTTATTTATTAAAAAACGTGAAGACTATAATCGTATTTTTGGTCGCTTACCGCTACATGCCTATACTTCTGCACTGGATGTTCTGATTCGCGATCGTAAAGAATTAAAACTAAAAATCTGGGTGGATCAAAAGAAATATCCGGTGAAAACACCACTGATCTTTTTTGGCAATAATCCCTTGCAACTGGCAGATATGAAAATGCGCATTGCAGAAGCGGCTGAAAAAGGCAAAGTGGCGGGAGTGGTTGTTTCTAAAAGTGATAAGCTTACTTTATTTAAGCTTGTGTATCAGCTGATTCGTGGCAAGATTGACCAGGCATCGGATGTTTATAGTTTTGCAGCCGATCAAGTTCGAATCGAATCCCGAGCCAAGAAACTGATGGTAGCGATTGATGGGGAAATTGTGGAAATGGCCCCGCCACTCAATATTTCTGTATTAAAAGATAGCCTAAACGTAATGGTGCCACATGATCCTGCATCTGTCTGATCTGCATTTTGGAACAGAGAAGCCGGAGTGTTTAGAAGCGATTCGGCATTTCTGTCAGACCCATCCACTTGAAGCCGTCGTCATCAGTGGTGACCTGACTCAGCGCGCACGTTTGGGTCAATTCTTTGCCTGCAAAAAATTTTTAGATCAGCTCAATACGCCTTATATGGTGATCCCGGGGAATCATGATATTCCGCTCTATCATTTGTGGAATCGGCTTTTCAATCCATTTACCCGTTACCAGATTTTTTTTGGTGAATTGGAGCCAATATTTGAAACTGAAAATTTTTATCTGATTGGGGTGAATTCGATCCGACGTCGATATCATACCAAAGGGCATTTATCCCTTGAGCAGATTCAGCGTATTGATTTGCAACTGGCTCAGGCGCCTGCGTCCAAATTAAAAATCATTGTCAGCCATCAACCTTTTTATGTGCCTTTTCAAAATAAGCGCGGTTTCAAGGACAGCCCATTGATGGCCAAAATTGCTTTAGAGGCCTGGGCAGAGCATGGTCTGTTTGCGGTGTTACATGGGCATCTGCATCAACCGGCGATTTATGATTTGAATCAGATGTTCGGATTGGGGATGGATCATCCTGTATATGATGTACATGCAGGGACTTCTGCGTCAAATCGTCTACATAAAGATGAACCGAACAGCTTTAATCTGATTGATGCCACAGGAAAAATTTCTCAATATTTATTCGATGAAGTGGCACAAGCCTTTATGTTGAAGGCTGATCTGCCGAATAAATAGACGAAAACCTATGATTCGTTAAAAAAAACCAATTTTTTTTCATTTTTGCCCTTGAAGCGTTTTATTCCATCTCCATAAAAGTGACATCAAAAATTTTTGATGATGACCCATGGAATAATTAAGTCGTCATCAGTGACCTAAAAAAGACTTAGTCTGATGGAGTTATTTATGAGCAACATTCGTCCATTACATGACCGCGTTGTTATTCGTCGTGTTGAAGAAGAAACTAAAACAGCTGGGGGCATTTTACTTCCAGGTTCGGCTGCTGAAAAACCTGCTCAAGGTGAAATCATTGCAGTTGGTAATGGTCAAATCACTGACAATGGCGTACGCGCGTTAGACGTAAAAGTTGGCGACAAAGTATTGTTCGGTACTTATGCAGGCACCACTGTAAAAGTAAACGGCGAAGAGCTTTTAATCATGAAAGAATCTGACATTTTAGCGGTATTAGAAGCTTAATCTGCGCTAAAAAAGTTTTATTCGTTCCAAATCAGATTTTGTAAAGATACAACAATATTCGGAGTCAAATATGTCAGCTAAAGACGTAAAATTTGGTGATTCAGCTCGTTCAAAAATGATTGCTGGTGTAAACACCCTTGCAGATGCAGTAAAGGTTACTTTGGGTCCTAAGGGCCGTAACGTTGTTATCGACCGTTCTTTTGGATCACCGCACATCACTAAAGATGGTGTCACTGTTGCCAAAGAAATTACGCTGAAAGACAAGTTCGAGAACATGGGTGCTCAACTGGTTCGTGAAGTTTCTTCAAAAACCAATGACATCGCAGGTGATGGTACAACGACTGCAACTGTATTGGCACAAGCAATTTTGAATGAAGGCATCAAGTCAGTAACAGCGGGTATGAACCCAATGGACTTGAAACGCGGTATCGATATTGCGGTACGTTCTGTAGTTGAAAACATCAAGGCAACTGCAAAACCAGCATCAGACTCTAAAGCGATTGAACAAGTAGGTTCGATCTCTGCTAACTCTGATACGACTGTAGGTCAGCTGATTGCGCAAGCAATGGAAAAAGTGGGCAAAGAAGGCGTGATCACGGTTGAAGAAGGTTCAGGCTTCGAAGATTCGCTTGACGTAGTTGAAGGCATGCAGTTCGACCGCGGTTATATTTCTCCGTACTTCGCGAACAAGCAAGATACTTTAACAGCTGAACTTGAAAATCCATTCATTCTTCTTGTTGATAAGAAAATCAGCAATATTCGTGAATTGATTACAGTACTTGAAGCTGTTGCTAAAACTGGCAAACCGCTTTTAATCATTTCTGAAGATGTTGAAGGCGAAGCGCTTGCGACGCTTGTTGTCAACAACATGCGCGGTATTATCAAAGTATGTGCGGTGAAAGCACCTGGTTTTGGTGATCGTCGTAAAGCTATGCTTCAAGACATCGCGATCTTGACTGGCGGTACTGTGATTTCTGAAGAAATCGGCATGCAGCTGGATCAAACGACGCTTGATCACTTGGGTACAGCACATAAAGTAACTGTATCTAAAGAAAATACTGTAATTGTAGATGGTGCTGGTAATGCTGGCCAAATCGCTGACCGTGTACAGCAAATCCGTGCACAGATCGAAGAATCTACTTCAGAATATGACAAAGAAAAACTTCAAGAGCGTGTAGCGAAACTTGCTGGCGGTGTTGCTGTCATCAAAATCGGTGCTGCAACTGAAGTTGCAATGAAAGAGAAAAAAGACCGTGTAGATGACGCGCTTCATGCGACTCGCGCTGCGGTTGAAGAGGGTGTCGTTGCGGGTGGTGGTGTTGCACTAGTACGTGCTGCATCTGCACTTGAAGGCGTAACAGGCGCGAATGATGACCAAAACGTAGGTATCAACATTCTTCGTCGTGCGATTGAAGCACCGCTTCGTCAAATCGTATCTAACGCAGGTGATGAGCCTTCTGTAGTGATCAACGCTGTGAAGAATGGCGAAGGTAACTTCGGTTATAATGCTGCAACTGGCGAATATGGCGATATGCTGGAAATGGGTATTCTTGACCCTGCTAAAGTAACGCGTTCTGCACTTGAGCACGCGGCTTCTGTTGCTGGCTTGATGCTGACCACTGAATGCATGATCACTGAAATCCCAGAAGACAAACCTGCAATGCCTGATATGGGTGGCATGGGTGGTATGGGCGGCATGATGTAATTCATCATCCGAGCATTTCATAAAAAATCCCCGCAATAGCGGGGATTTTTTATGCGTTTACAAAATTATGATGCGGACTTTTTAACTAATTTATAATTTAAATTACTGTCAATTTTTTTACCTGATTTCATCTCGCGTGCTTCAACAAAATTTTCACCAACAAAGAATTTACGGTTTTCAGCTTTGTTATCTAATGTGATGATTGAAGGATCTTGAGGGTCAAAACTGAAACTACCTTTAGTTTCCGTCTCATTATTTCCAGCTTTACCTAAATATTCCTCATTTAGCTCATAGGTTTTATCCGGATTGAGATCTAGCTCGACCTTAATCCCTTCACAGTCAGCACAAGGAAAAACGCCTTTGTATTCACCTGCCCAATCTAGCGAGGTCTCCGCGCTATCAGCACGGTTCACACTGGTATTCGCGTTATTTTGCTCCATCATGGCTGGGCTGGATTGAGCATTATTGTTCATCGGCTCATTATCATTAGGCTTTGAACAGGCGGTTAAAGCTCCTGCAATAACGACTGCTATTGCAGCAGTAAGCGTTAATTTTTTCATTGTTTTGACCCTATTAAATTATTTGTTATGAATTACATTAAAAGTAGTCAGTACAGATAAATAGGGCAATCTTGTTAAAGTTTGATTCATTAGGTGAATCAGGCCAGAGTTATTGATAAGTGAGCAGGATTTAAGAATTTTTAGCCAATTTTAAAGTCACTTTATGCTGTTTCGTTAACCAATTCTGAACGCTATGATTAGAAAATAATGATAATGCGGAGGGGATAATGAAATTAGAACAAGAAAATAATCTGATTGCAAAAATTTATGATGCTGCTGTATTACCATCTTTGTGGCTGGACGTGATCAAAGATATCGTGAGCTATACTAAAAGTAAGAGTGCAATTTTTACCGGTCTGGATCAGCTTAATCCAGGCTATGACTTTGTCTATACGCACAATATCCCGAATGAAAGTCTGGCCGCTTATCAAGAGGAGCGTATCAGAGTGATTGATATGAAACTGCATATGCCCTTATGGAATGCGATCGAGATGGGCGATGCTTTAAGTCATAACTGTCAGCACTATGCAGAACAGCCGGGTACGGATCACTATGTGTTCTATGAGAAGTGTTTAAAGCCTGGCGGTGTATCTTATCTGGCGGGAGTATTGCTGGATCGGGGGAATTATCGTTGGGCGGTATTGGGTATTCATCGTGCACCTGAAGTACAGCCTTTTGAACAGCCTGAGCTGGATTTTCTAAGACGTATCAGTATTCATTTACGCCGGGCTTTGCAAATTCACCGGCAAATCAACTTGATTCAGCAAGATAATTTAAGCTTGTATACAGTATTGGATAGTTTAAAAACCGGAATTGTACTGCTTGATCAAAACCTGTGTTTAAGTTATTCCAATCCCATTGCGCAAAAGATGCTTGATCAAAGTTCATGTCTGGATCTGGATATACATAACCGTCTAAAAACCAATTATAGTCAGCAGATACGTTTTGATCAGCTTCTGGAAAGTGCTTTGCTGGAAGATACGACCATTCAAACTGAAGTGGGTGGAGTCCTGGCGTTGAGTGATGGGGCAGGCTCGCAATTCATGCTGACGGTAGTGCCCTTTAAGAAATTAAGAAATATGCAACATTTACAGTCTGCTCAGCATCAGATTGCATTATTTATGACGGATAAAAACCAGCATTATTCCCTGTCAAGAACTTACCTACAACAGTGTTACCAGCTTTCCAAACGAGAGTTTGATTTATGTGAGTTGTTAATTAATGGTTATAAAATAGAAGATATTGCAGAACAGTGTGGCATTACGCTGAGTTCGGTACGGACGTATTTTAAAAATATTTATGAAAAAACCCAATGTTGTTCGCAAATCGAACTGATGCATTTATTGATGGGCTGTACCATTCAATTTGAACATATTGATTAAACCGGCTTGAATTTCATATTCAAGCCGGTTTATGTGGGTTATTTAACACGTTGTAAAGTTACAGGATCTTCACCTTGCGGATGTAAGATAAGATTGTTGTTAGATATATTGATGTTTGCAATTGTCTTACCGCCATTTGAACTATCTTGTAATCCACCACACTCGTTGGTATCGAATAATACCTCGGTTGTGGTGAGAGTATTTGCTGACAATGTATATTTGCCATATTCAATTCCTGGCCAACCACAGTCATCTCCACCTTCAGTGTCTAGGAAGAAATAATAGTTGTTATCAAAGAAAGCAAATAGGTGCGTTTCATTGAGTCGCCACGTGCCGACGAGACTATTAGACTGCTTAACTCGATTTAAACGGTATTCAGTACTAACGCCGGGTTCAGTAAGAATTAATTGAGTTCCATTAAAGTTTAAAGAATAAGGTTTATTCTCGGCAGGATGTGAAAGTCCCCATTCACCATTGGTGTCATGTAGGATTTCCGGTTCAATCACGGTTGTTGTTGCATTCCATTTTAAGCGGCCCATTTCAATGCCTGCTTGACCACTCTCATCTTTTGCTTCTGCTTCACCTAGTGCATAGCGTCCATCTTCCAGAATGTGAATCAACACAGCAGTGTTATCGGTACGGTTAATCTCCCAAGTGCCGGCAATATCTTTGTAGAAGGTCGCTTGGAAGTGTGCTTTAGCATCCTCTTCATTCACTAACTTTTCTTCAGGAATTACTGTTTTGACAATAGCTTCATTTTTAAAGTCATTATAAGGTTGGTCAAAATTGATACTCTGATTTTTTAAGGCATCTGTAGTGGCCGTACTAATTTGAAGTTTGTCATCGTTATCATCTCCATCTAAGGATTGTAAAAATACCAGTAAGTTAAGGCGAGCATTTTCAGTCTCAGCTAAATCCAAAGGGGTAACACGTTCTTTTGCTTCAATTTCATCCCCGAGTTGAACATCACCAATATAGAATTTAACCGTTTCTCCTTCATTGAAGTTAAATTCACCATCGTCATTGGTAAAACCTGTAGCACCACTACTTGTGACATAGCGTACCCCAGCAATCACAGCATCCGTTAGTACCCCGGTCTGGGTTCCAATATTACTTGTTGGAGGTGTACTTGAATTATCATCCGAACCACCACAGGCACTAAGTAACCCTGCTAAAGCAATACAAAGTAAAGTCTTTTTCATTAGAATCTTCCTGAAATTTATAATGTGGATTCAGTATAAAAAGACCCTTATATTTGCCATATCCCAAAATGAGGAGGTTAAGAGCTTTTTAATGCATGAATCCTTTAAATTAGAAAGAAATTCCTATTTATATTGGGAAGCAATCTTAACTATCCGTAAATTGATGTATGAGATAAGTTGAAAGGTGGCAAAAATAATCAACTATTCATTTAAAAATTCTAATTATACAAATATAGATTAACTGTTTATTTATTGATCATAGAGCACTATCTATATTTGCCGAGGTTGCTAAAATTCGCGCAATTTTGAATAAAATTGGTGCGTGACGTGTTTGAGAAGTTAGCAGAACAAAGCCTGAATCTGATGGGTTGGGAAATTGATAACCATTGGCCCTTAGATTTAGACCAATGTGTCATGATTGCTGCGCCTCATACCAGTAATTGGGATGCACTGTATGCGCGACTGGCCTTAAAAGCATTAGGTGTGAATGTTCGCTTAACCATTAAAGACAGTTATATGAAATTGCCATTTGGACCTTTTGTGCGTGCTATGGGCGGTATCGGGATTGATCGCCGTCCTAAACAGCCGGGGGAGCCTAGTCCGAGTATGGTTCAGGTGATGACGGAATTATTCAAGACCCATCCTAAACTGGTGATGCTGGTCACGCCAGAAGCGACTCGTGCTAAACAGGAACAGTGGAAGACAGGTTTTTATCATGTCGCGATTAATGCAGGTGTGCCGATTGCATTGGCCTATATGGATTATGAGAAGAAGAAAACTGGTGTAGGTAAAATTGTTTATCCGACAGGGGATTATGAAAAAGACATGGCAGAAATCATGGCATTTTATGCAGAGATTCAGCCAAAATTCCCTGAATGCTTCAGCGTAGATCAGCGCTATTATCAGCATTAAAATTGAGTTGAAAAAAAGCAGGAAAATTCTCCTGCTTTTTTATTGCCTAATCATCATGAAGATTGACAGACTTAAGATGCATTTTCAGAAGCGGGTAAAATTCCACCCAGATTTTGGCAGGCATCTTTATAAAGATCATATTGTTGCTCCACCACTTCATGCAGTGGCAGGTCAAACAGCTCTTCACCTTGATGATACTGTTTGATATAAGACTCGACTTTGGATTTGCTGCTATACAATATCTGCTGATAATAGTCGGTCATACTGCTATGTGGCATTTGGGCGGTATCTACCTTGGCACAATGGAAATTTTGCAGTAATTGTTCTGATTTTTTCAAATCGCTGGACATACAACCTGCCAGTAGCAAGGTACTGAGCAATGTCGTGATAAATTTCATGGAAAGTAGACTAAAGGCTTTATGGGAGCGCACTATTGTAGAAGTAAAACCCGGTCACAAAACCTTTTTAATCTACCAAATGGTTAAAAAATAGAACAACAGAATTTGAAAATTCAAGTCCATTCTCTAAACATTTAACCTTTGACCAGCCCGCCATCTACAATCAGGTTTTGTCCTGTGACGGCACGTGAATAAGGTGACAAAAACATCAGGATTGCAGCAGCAAATTCTTCTGGTGTAATTACGCGGCGTAAAGGCGTCGATTGAGCAATCAGGTCAAAGACAATGTCAGGTGTGGCCTTACTGGCATCCGTGGTTTGTAACAGGCCACCAGAGAGCATATTCACATTGATGCCATATTGTCCCAAGTCCTGCGCCGTGGTGCGGGTAAAGGCCAATAATGCAGCTTTGGCGGTGGTATAGTCATGATAAGGAACCACCGGATTTTGCACCAGGTTTGTACCAATATTCACGATCCGGCCAAACCCTGCCTGTTTCATATCATCCAGTGCGGCTTGTGTAGTATTTAAGGCAGCCTGTACTGCACCGCTAAATTGCCGTTGCAACATATCCCAAGTCAGCGTTTCTACTTTAGGGCGTGCATCACCATTAAATTCAAATTGAATCAGTGCGTTATTGATTACAGCATGAATCGCTTCCCCGAAATGGGTTTTAGCTGCGGCAAATAAAGCGCGGACCTGATCAGTTTGAGTGACATCTGCCTGATAAATAAATACCTGTTCAGGATACTGCTGGGCCAGCTGTTCAGCTTGCTGCTGACTGCTATGATAATTGACGACCACGCGCGCGCCCTCAGCCAGTAAAGCCTGAGTAATGGCTAAACCCAAACCACGTGCACCACCAGTAACAAGAACAATCTGATCACGAATCTGCATAATGATGATCTATATTTACAAAGATTGGCCTTAACATAGCAGTTATTTCAACGGATTCAAGCTTTAGCGGGGAAGACAGACTCGGCTTGATCTTGTGTTTAAATGAATTGGGACGCTAATAGAAAACAGCCTGCACTAAAGAGTAAACTTAAGATCATGCGTTTGAACAGTAATTCCGAAATTTTATAAAATAGTTTTGCGCCTAAAATTGCCGGAATACTCACAAAAACAATCAGCAAGGCCATATAGGGTAAATGGCTTTGATTGATCAGGCCTTGCCATACATAAGTACCCAGCGTGAAAAGCTGAATTGCAAAATTAAAGTGCCGTAAAATATAGCGCTGCTGGGTTTTGGGTAATTGTTTTAACATCACCCAGGCCGAAGGAATGGCACCGCAAAAACCGCCCAGTCCTCCTAAAATTCCGCCAATAAAACCGATGCAGCTATCAGTCAATTTTCCTGAATGCTGAATTGTTTTGAATTGCGGATTGAATAGCATCACCGGACACCACAGTACCAGAAAAAATCCCAAGATCATCTTAAAGGTATCTGCTTGAATGATCTGCAACAGATAAGTACCCAGCGGCACGCCAATCAGACCAGCAATCAGATAAGGCAGCACCAACTGCCTGGATAAAACTAGCTGCTTTTTTTCCTGACTGAGTGAAATCACATGACTCCAGATCGAGGCAAATACCAGCAAGGGCGCGGCCAGTTGCGGAGGCAGCACCCAGACCCAGAAAGACATGGCGATCAGGGCAAAGGCAAAGCCGGTCAGCCCCTGGACAAAACCTGCGACCATTGCACCAAGAATAAATAACAGCCAAGTCATAAAGATCAGGTCATAAGCAAAGGCAGCAGTATTCTCAAGATTTAAACAAAAGCCAAGCTTCCATTTAGCTGGATTTATGCAAATGAAAGTTCAAATTCTCATAAAAGCATGAATGCTAATTAAGAAAAAAGAGGTTTACGGCCATGCATAAAACATGCATAAATCTCTACAAGAGTGCAACAATGGCTCCGTTCACTCTCCATGAACTCGCCTGATACTGACAGAGTGCAGTAAGAGGTGATGGACATGATGAAAAAAGTGATATTACTTTCTGTATTGGCTGTGTCATTAACCGGTTGTGTGGTTGATCCTTGGGATGATGATTATCGTGGCAACAGAGATCGTAATGGACATTATGATCGAGACCACAGAAATCATGACTGGAAAAATAAGGACCATAAAGATCATCGGGATTGGAAACGTGACCGAGATAACCGCGACTGGCGCCGTGATCGTTAATCACAGTCTTTAAATTTGACTGACTACAATGACAAAAAGGATTCCACAGAGGAATCCTTTTTTAATGCCTCTTCAAAACAATTTAAATCAAGAAATACTTTTTTGATAAAGCCCGGCACGAACTGTACCGGCTTTGGTATTTTTAATTAAACGCCATGAGGACGGTAATTTAAGTAATTGTAAATCACGGTCTGCTTCTACATAAATATAGGCATTGTCCTTGATCAGAGGATCTGCCTTTAGCGCGAGTTCTTCCCATAAATCTAAACTATATGGCGGATCCAGAAAAACCAGATCAAACTGTGCCTGAAGGGTAGACAAAGCTTGCTGCGCCGTAGCCACTTTTAATTGCGCACGTGCTTTGGTGACTTTTAAAAGTTCCAGATTTTGGGTCAGAAATTGTGCCTGAGTACGATCCGGTTCAATCATCACCACTGATGCAGCACCACGCGATAATGCCTCAAACGCCAATGCCCCAGAACCGGCACAAATATCCAAAACCTGTGCATTTTGTATATCCCACATCAGCCAGTTAAATAGTGTTTCCCGAACACGGTCAGGCGTCGGGCGCAAACCTTCAATGCTGGCAAAAGGCAATTGGCGGCGTTTCCAGTCACCACCAATAATTCGAAGTTGGTTTTTCATCTTTAGTCTCGCTCTACTGGTGTAGGAGCAGGTGTTGCTGCGGGAGATGCAGTCGTATTTGCAGAAGCCGGAGCAGTCATTTCGGGCTGGCCACTGGCGGGAACGGCACTAGATGCTGCATCTTGACTTAACATCCCTGCACCACTTGGCAATTCAGCTGGCTTGATTCCGGCCGTCATCAGACCCCCACTTAATTGATGGCCTTGTGGGCGTACCGGATTTTTATCTTTATGCAGTAACCAGTAATCAAAAATTGGACGGGCCAGAGCCGTTGCGGCACTACCACCGCGACCATTTTCCAAAATGACTGCAATCGCAATTTCAGGATTTTCAGCAGGTGCAAAACCGACAAACAAACCATGATCCAGCTGACGATCGGTCAATAAGGATTCATTATAACGCTTGCCTTGAGCAATACTTTTCACCTGTGCCGTACCGGTTTTTCCGGCAATAGAATATTGTAAGCCGCTTTTAATGCCTCGGCCTGTACCGGATTGAATTACGTCCACCATTGCATCACGCATCTTGATCCAGTCTTCTTCCTGACCATTAAAATCGATCTTGCCATGGGTGCCATTATGCATCTTGAACGGTTTGGCACCGCGACTTTCACGCAAAACATGGGGAATGACTTTATTGCCATGATTGGCAGTAATGGCTGTGGCCATAGCCAGCTGTAATGGCGTTGAAGTAAAAGCACCCTGACCAATACTGACAGAAATGGTTTCACCACGTGACCATTTGGCCTTGCGGGTACGCATTTTCCATTCCGGGTTTGGATACAGTCCTGAGCTTTCACTTGGTAAATCCACCCCGGTTTTTTCGCCAAAGCCAAACTGACGCATCCAGGTATTCATTTTTTCAATACCCATGCGGTAGGACATGACATAGAAATAAGTATCACAGGAGACCACTTGCGATTTATGCAAGTTGACTACGCCGTGTCCTGACTTTTTCCAGTCGCGGAATTTATGCGAATCGCCCGGAAGTGTGAAATAGCCGGGATCGGAAATTGCTGTATCCCAATCGACCAGGCCATAATGAAGGCCACCCAGGCCAAACATCGGTTTAATGGTCGAACCTGGAGGATAAGTTCCTTGAACCGCCCGGTTATATAGCGGCTGATCAAGGTTATCACGTAAGTAGGAATAATCTTTGGTGCTAATCCCAGTCACAAACAGATTCGGGTTAAAACTTGGGCTGGAGACCAGCGCCAGAATTTCTCCGGTTGTAGGATTCATCGCCACAATCGCGCCACGACGCCCGGCCAGTTGCTCCGAAGCGACTACCTGTAAGCCGTAATCGAGTGACAGGAACAGGTCGTTACCGCGCACCGGATCCTTGCGGCCCAGATGACGTAGCACATTACCAAAGGCATCGGCCTCTACCGATTCATTTCCTGGTACACCATGCAGAAGCTCTTCATATGATTTTTCCACCCCAATCTTTCCGATCAGGTTGGTTCCGGCGTAGAGATCCTTATCAATGGCTTTCAGTTCTTTGTCATTAATACGACCAACATAGCCAATCACATGTGCGAACAGATCGCCATGCGGATAGTAGCGGGTCATCTGGGTTTCAATATTCACGCCCGGAAACTGATATTTAACTTCACTAAAACGGGCAATATCATTTTCGTTCAGATTGAGCTTGATTGAAACCCGTTCGGTTTTACGCGCTGTTTTAATCCGGGTTTGAAAGCGTTCCAGGTCTTCTTCGGTCAGTTCCAGAATCGGTTTGAGGCGTTCGAGCGTTTGATCGATATCCTGTACGTCGGCACGACTTAAAGTGGCAGTAAATACCGGATAGTTATCGGCCAGCAGAACGCCGTTTCGGTCATAAATATAACCGCGCGCTGGGGGGAGGGGTTGCAGACGAATCCGGTTTTCATCAGAAGCTGTAGTAAAGCTTTCAAAGTTGAACAGTTGCAAATAGGCATAGCGGCTGACCAGCAGCAGCATAAAGAAAATGACAATACCCATGGAAATCAAGACTCGACTGCGATAGATGCGCTTTTCTTGTTGTGCATTTTTTAAAGGAAAGTGCTGCTTCATACGCGATCGACTTAAGACCTGAGAGTGGTAGAAAAGAATCAAAGTGGAGTATTCTAACGCAACTGCACTTGATTTGATAATGAAAAACTGCCCTTGCAATCAGTTCCTTTAAGCTTTGACTTTGCAGACATTAAAATTGTAAAGTGCTGTATATAAGAGTTGTGATAATTCTGCTAGAGTAAAATCTAATAAAAATAGGACTATACCAAAAACTATAATTAAGGAAGATGGTGAAGGAATGAACAAGGTTTACCCTTTGTTAGCGTTTGCATTGTGGGCGAACGGGGCTTATGCACATGATCAGATTAATAATACTGCAACCAAAATAGAGCCTGCTCAGGCAAAAGCCTTTAATGTGGGTGTTGGTTTTACCCAGAAATTACTGCATTTAAATACCGAATGGGTGAACCCTTATGGGATTGCTTATGTGAAAGGTGGTGTTTTTCTGGATGATGATCGTACGATTGGCGGCCAGGCAGGCTTTCGTTATCCAGCACACCTCACCGGCAAAGACAAAAATGGTTATTATGTCGGGGTTTATGCCGGTCATATCGACAGCAAACAGGTTGATGGCGAGTATGAAGGCCGTTTAGGTGCTGGCGTTGATTTGGCCTATGTTTTGCTTAGTTCAGAACGGATCAGCAGTTTTAGTATCGGGATCGGTGCCGGGGAGAAACTCGAAGACCGAAATGGTCGCGCTGTGGCTGAAACAGAACCCCGGCTACAATTTTCCTATACTTTAAGTATCGGTTTATAGACAAAATATTCGACTTTATTAATATGTGTATTCTGTGAACAAAAAATTAAATATGGAAGTTATGCATGCTTGAGTACGTCAACGAGTTGTGGCAAACCTTTGTAAACCGCCCGGATTTTTGGGCCGTGCTCAGCATTATTCCAGTGACTGCATTTGTAACCTGGGCTCACGTCTGGATGGCGCTGAAAATGGTCTTTTATCCGATCAATTTTTGGGGTTTCCATCTCGGGCCTTTACCTGTGGGCTGGCAAGGGATTGTGCCACGCAAAGCTGGACGTATTTCAGGCATTATTACCGATAACACACTGTCAAAATTAGGCTCTATCCGCGAATTTTTACAGGCGATGGATCCGGATGATATGGCACGCATCATTGGCGAGCAGGTCGGTTTCGAACTGGAACACCTGATTGATGAAGTGATGATGGATCGCAATGCGGTGCTCTGGGAAAACCTACCTTTTGCTATTAAGCGCAGAATTTATGCACAAGCACAAAAACAAATGCCGGCAATTTTGCGTGAATTAGTGACTGAGCTGACCATGAACGTCGAGTCACTTGTAGATATGCGTGAAATGGTAGTGAGCCAGATGGAAGGCGACCGTCGCTTGATGGTGCGTATGTTCCTGAAGGTGGGTCAAAAAGAGATCAATTTTATCTGGCATATCAGTGCCCTCATCGGGATGTTCTTTGGGATTTTCCAGATGATTGTCTGGTTTGTAGTGCCGTGGCACTGGACTGTACCGTTCTGGGCTGCGATCTGGGGCTTTTTGACCAACTGGATCGCGATCTGGATGGTATTCAACCCACTCTATCCACACCCAGTAAAGTACCCGCAATTCTTTGCCCGTACCACAAATCGCAAGTTTCCGTGGATTAAGCCGGTGATTCCTCGTATCGGCACCTATAACATACAAGGCGCATTTATGAAACGTCAGGATGAAGTCTCTGACGTCTTCGCAAGTGTAGTCACAGAAGACCTGATTACGTTAAAATCGATCATGACCGAGATGATGTATGGCGGCAGAAAAGACAAAACCCGCCGCATTATCAAACGTCATATTAATGAAATTATGGAAACACCCCTGGTTCGGACCTCTTTACAGCTGTCTTTAGGACCAAAAGAGTATGCAAAACTCAAGACGGACTTGATCGATCGCTCGATTGAAATTACGATGGTACCTGTATGCGACCCAGCATTTAATGCGAGCCGTGCACAGAAAATCTATCAAATGTTTAGAGACCGCATACGTGAGTTGACTCCGAAGGAGTTTCAGAATCTTTTACGTCCTGCATTTCAGGAAGATGAATGGATTCTGATTTTATTGGGTGGGGTAACCGGTTTTGTCGCGGGTTTAATCCATTTGTTTGTGGCTTTCTTATAATGAGATGTCGGGGGACACAATCGGGTGATTGTGGTCGTGGCGTCATACATATTGTTTAAATGAGGATGTTTATATATGCGCATTATCTTACTCGGACCACCTGGAGCAGGTAAAGGTACACAAGCTCAGTTGATCTGTAAGCGCTACAATATCCCACAAATTTCAACCGGTGATATGCTCCGTGCTGCAATTCGTGAAGGAACTGAATTAGGTCTACAAGCTAAAAGTGTCATGGACAATGGCGGTTTGGTTTCTGATGAGTTGATCATTGGTCTGGTGAAAGAGCGCATTGCGCAACCTGACTGTGTAAACGGCTGCATTTTTGATGGTTTCCCGCGTACCATTCCTCAAGCAGAAGCCTTGGAAAAAGAAGGCATTGCAATTGATCACGTGATTGAAATTGATGTACCAGATGAAGAAATTGTACAACGTCTTTCTGGCCGTCGTCAGCATCCTGCATCTGGCCGTGTCTATCACATCGTTTACAACCCGCCAAAAGTGGAAGGTAAAGATGACGAAACGGGTGAAGATCTGGTTCAGCGTCCTGATGATCTGGAAGCAACAATTCGCAAGCGTCTAGGTTCTTACCACACTGAAACCGAGCAACTGGTTGGTTTCTACCAAGGCCGTGCAGCGTCTGGTGAAAATGCACCAACTTATGACAAGCTAAACGGTTTACGTCCAATCGATGAAGTTCAGACTGATCTTTTCGCGATTCTGGATCAGGCAAAATAATCGGCTGACGATGATTTTGACAATCAGAGAGCCCTAAGTCATATTAGGGCTCTTTTTTATTACGTATTTGAGCAGGGTACTTGTTGCTATGAAATTTGGCGTATTGGTGTTGATGGTAGTCTTTCTGGCAGTATTGGTAGGTCTGTTCTATATCAGTTTTAAAATACTCAACAAAGTACGTCAGGAAGAACGTGCTGAAAATGCAGCAAAGCGGCCTGAGCGCCAGCTTCATCCAAAATTACAAGCTGAACTTGAACAGCGCAAGCAGCAGGAACAGGCTGAACAAGATCAGGATAAATAATCCACAATAGTTCAGCTCAACTAAGAATTTGGTTTGAACGAAAAGCAGAATTATCAAAATCGATAAAAAGGTGACACATTGGTCGCCTATTTTTTATTCCAGCTTGATCGCGCCGTTCTATTCAGCAAGTTCAATATTTTTCACTGCAATCGAGCGGGCTGCGCCAAACTCGAATCGGTCCGGCCAGTTACATACATCGGATACTACACATTCATGACATTTCGGTTTGCGCGCAATACACGTATAACGACCGTGTAAAATCAGCCAGTGATGTGAATCAATGATAAATTCCTTGGGAATGACTTTGACCAGACGGTGTTCAACTTCCAGCACATTTTTACCTACCGCTAGTCCGGTACGGTTACCGACCCGGAAAATATGCGTATCAACGGCCATGGTCGGCTGACCAAAGGCCGTATTTAGCACCACATTCGCCGTTTTACGACCTACACCCGGCAGGGCTTCTAAGTCTGCACGATTGTCCGGTACCACGCTGTTGTGCTTCTGAATCAGTATCTCGCAGGCTTTAATCACGTTGACCGCTTTCGAGTTATATAAACCAATGGTCTTGATATATTCCTTCAAACCGTCCACACCTAGCGCATAAATTGATTCCGGCGTATTGGCGACTGGAAAGAGTCTGTCCGTGGCTTTGTTAACGCTGACATCGGTGGCTTGAGCAGAGAGCGTGACCGCGACCAGCAATTCAAAAGGACTAGAATAATTTAGTTCGGTTTTCGGATGGGGTCGCTGTTCACGCAGGCGTTCAAAAAAGGTCTGAATCTGCTTTTTGGTCATGTTTTTAACAGGCTTGGCCTTTGCTGTGGTCATGTTCTATCCCTGTAAAGCCTGTAATTGCTGTGTCAGTTCTTCCAGTTGGGTACGCTTTCGGACATCTTCACGAACCGAAAGCTGTTTTTCCAGTTTTTTAATTTGGGTACGTAGTTTTGCCAGTTCAATCGTGGTCTTGGAATCGAGGGCTACAGGTGCATTCTCTGGCTTGCTCGCGACTTCAATCACGGGAAGTTGCTCATTTAAAGCAGAGAAACGGGCAAACAGGGCAGTATCGATTTCTGCACGGACTACAGGTCCCTTACGATCGGTACGCCGTTTTTCTTCACGCTGGATGTGCGCATAGTAACGCTGACGCAGATCATCCTGTTCCGCAAGACGCTGAGCTTCAGTCGGCAAGGGTTGTTGATCTTCAACCAAATCGATGCAGTCTACCGGACAGGGGGGAATACATAACTCACAGCCCGTACATAGATCGGTCAGAATGGTGTGCATCAGTTTACCGGAACCAATAATTGCATCGACCGGGCAGGCGCTAATGCATTTGGTACAGCCAATACATTCATCTTCACGAATTACGGCTTTGATGCGCTGAGGACGACCATCGGCTTGAACTGGCCAGACACTTTCTTCAGCTTGAAGTTTAGGACGATTTAATAATGCAGCCAAAGCATCGGCAACAGGCTGTCCGCCCGGCACACATTTATTGGCATTTTCCCCCTCAGTAATCGACTGGGCATAAGGTAAACATCCGTCACGGTGACCGCAGAGTCCACATTGGGTTTGAGGGAGTAAAGCGTCAATCGATTGGACCAGAGAAATGGGCGAATTCATGTATAACCAGCGTTACTCATGGCAAGCATGAGAGAGTAAGTGAAACAAAATATGTCGATTCATCAATTTTAACATATTTTTAAACTCCTAAGTCGTGCGCAATTAAGGGTCAACTTGTGCCTTATTATTAGGCATAAATCTGAATGTAAGCCTTGATTCGATTGGCATTTCCTGACATAGAAAAAATTTTCATAATCAATATAAATATTTGTTATCAAATTAATTTTAAAGTATTTTCAAAAAAAGTATTGTAGATTAGTTACAAAAGATATTTAATATTTTGCGCCAAAATTTAACATTGATTGTAAATTTGACCAATTTTGATCCATTTTCTGCTGAGGATTAAGCGTTGAAATACAACACACTTAATGAGTTCCTAGATTACGTAAAATCACGTGATGCACATCAACCAGAATTTCTTCAAGCTGTAGAAGAAGTGATGACCAGTTTGTGGCCGTTCATTGAAAAGAACCCACAATACGCAGCACATGGTTTACTAGAACGTCTAGTTGAGCCAGAACGTGCGATCCAGTTCCGAGTTTCTTGGGTAGATGACCAAGGTCAGACTCAAGTAAACCGTGCGTTCCGCGTACAGTACAACTCAGCGATCGGTCCATTTAAAGGTGGTATGCGTTTCCACCCTTCAGTGAATCTTTCAATCCTAAAATTCTTAGGCTTTGAGCAAACATTTAAAAATGCTTTAACCACACTTCCTATGGGTGGCGGTAAAGGCGGTTCTGATTTTGACCCTAAAGGCAAATCAGAAGGCGAAATCATGCGTTTCTGCCAGGCTTTAATGATCGAGCTGTATCGTCACCTTGGTGCGAACACAGATATCCCTGCAGGTGATATTGGTGTAGGCGGTCGTGAAGTGGGCTACATGGCCGGCATGATGAAAAAATTAAGTAATGATACGGCATGTGTATTCACTGGTAAAGGTTTAACTTTCGGTGGTTCATTGGCACGTCCGGAAGCAACGGGTTACGGTACTGTGTATTTCGCTGAGGAAATGCTTAAGTCTCGTGGCGAAAGCTTCAAAGATAAAGTCGTTGCGATTTCAGGTTCTGGTAACGTTGCGCAATATGCTGCTGAAAAAGCAATGTACCTCGGTGCGAAAGTGGTTTCACTTTCTGACTCTGCCGGTACAGTTCACGTTAAAGACGGTTTCACTGAGGCGCTTCTTGCTGAAGTCATGGAACTTAAAAATGTAAAACGTGGCCGTATTTCAGAATTCGCGTCTAAACATGGTTTCGAATATCTTGAAGGACAACGTCCTTGGGGTATCAAGTGTGATATCGCATTGCCATGTGCGACTCAAAACGAACTTGATGCAGACGACGCTGCTCAGCTTCTTGCAAACGGTGTAATCTGTGTGGCTGAAGGTGCGAACATGCCTTCTACGCTTGAAGCGGTTGAGAAATTCGTTGAAGCGAAAATTCTTTATGCGCCAGGTAAAGCATCAAATGCAGGTGGTGTGGCAACTTCTGGTCTGGAAATGTCTCAAAACGCATTGCGTTTAGGCTGGACTTTCGAAGAAGTTGATGAGCGTTTACACGCAATCATGAAAGAAATTCACCGTAACTGTGTGAAATTCGGTACTAAAGAAGACGGTACTGTGAACTATGTTGACGGTGCGAACATTGCTGGCTTCGTAAAAGTTGCTGATGCAATGCTTGCTCAAGGCGTATTCTAAGTCTGACTTAGTCTAAGCTGAAAAAACCGGGGCTGTTGTCCCGGTTTTTTTATATCTGGTATTTTTAGCCTTAAAGAGCACCCTTAACTAATTCACGCTCAACCGCCATATCAAAAATATAGGCATATTTCGATTGATCAGCTGCCGGATGCTTAATTTCAAAACGTTTGACCCGAATAATCTGCCGTTCATTTGGTGAATGCCGAAAACCTTCAATCTGATCATAGAATAAAGTCCAGTCCTTATCGACCTGAGTTTTCAGGCCATTCTGATCATATTTCACTTCTTTGACTTGCAAGCAGCTTTGTTGGGTTACGCCGGTACATTGTTTGGTATCGGGGGAAATTTCCAGAAAAATTGTTTCAGCCTGTCCTTGGTATTTGGTTTCCGGAGTCATTTTCCCGATAAATTCATAGGTTTGACCATTTGCGGCCATCAACGTCAGGGTCGGCTTGTTAGGATCTGTTACATTGAGCATAAAAGGAATGTCACGCTTCTGTAAAAGCTGGCTGACAAAACGTTCCTGCTCCATCAAGGCTGCATCACAGGCCATTTCAGTGCCTACAACTTCGCTGGTGGTGATGATATTGTTTTTGACTGACCAGGTCGTCCCGAGTCCATTACAGCCCGTCACGGCGCTCAGCCGGCCTTGAGCATCAAAACTGAGTACGATTGGTCGTTCTAGTCCAGGATTCAGTTCCCAATGATAGGCTGGAAGAATCTGATCTGCATTTTTTTGTTGGATGATGGCCACCGCACGATCTCCAGCTCGTTGAATATCGCTGGACTGACAGGCTGCAAAAGTTAAAGGCAATAATGCTAGCACAATAAATTTTAATTTCATGGACTTATAATGAAGTATATAAAGTTCAAACAATAATAATGGATGTATTGCGAAAAAATATGGATACATTTCGCAGCTTTAAGTTGAAAAATGTATCCATCATTAAGATTTTAGCGCTGAAGCAAGATTAATCGAAGCGATAAATATCCATGCCGAGTGAACCCATGGTGAAACTGCTATGTACCAGACTAAAACGCTGACCTGTGCCCATCGCAAAGAAAATCGGAGCAAAATGTTCCAGCGTTGGATGATTCCGTGCCATATGCGGAATATTGGACCAGTCCAGTACAGCATCATAATCATTGTGCGTCAGTTTATGCACCACAAAATTACGGAAGCCTGAGGCCCATTCGGGTACATCAGCAGCCGATCCATCCCAAGACAGTTCACGTAAATTATGGGTAATACTACCCGAACCAATCAGCAGGATTTGCTGTTCACGTAAAGGTGCGAGACTTTGACCAATCTGATAAATCTCATCCGCACTCATCGACATGGGTAAGGAAATTTCTACCACGGGAATGTTGGCATCTGGATACATATGTAGCAGCGGCATCCATACACCATGATCACGCGGACGAGTACTGTTGGCATGTGCAGAAAAGCCGGCATTGGCCAGCAAGCCTAAGACTTTCTCGGCCAATTCAGGATTTCCCGGTGCAGGGTAGCGTAATTGATAAAGTTCAGGCGGGAAACCACGAAAATCATGCCAAGTTTCTGGGCGAATTGCGCTACTGACTTCCAACGCATCACTTTCCCAATGTGCAGACATCACAATAATCGCTTCCGGGCGTGGCAGATTTTCACTCAAACGATGCAAGGCAGGACCCACTTGCTCAGGATTCAGCGCCAGCATAGGAGAGCCATGAGAAATAAATAAGCCGGGCAACGTTTGTAAGTTCATAAGTCAAACCACATCTGGAAGATGCCTCAATAATGCATGAAAAATAGAAATAAGAGCAGAAGAGATTATTCAACAAAACGTTGCATATAAAGAACGCTTCAGCAAAATCATTAGCCTGCTCGGTGATAAGGATGGTTGTTATTGATGCTCATGGCACGATAAAGCTGCTCGATCAGCATCACACGTACCAGAGGATGCGGCAGAGTTAACTTGGAAAGTGACCAGTGCCATGCAGCAGCTTTACGCACGGCTTCTGAGTGACCATCCGGCCCGCCAATTGCAAGTGCTACATCATTGCCTTCCAGCATCCAGCCTTTCATGGTTTCAGCCAGTTTCTCGGTACTGAATTCGCGTCCGCCCACTTCTAGTGCAATCAGGGTTTCATTCTGCTTGAGCGCATTTAAAATGCTGTCGCCCTCAATATTGCGGTATTTCAGAATATCCGCTTCAGAATCATTTTTCCCGCGCTTGGCCATCGGCAGTTCAATAATCTGGGTCTGTACAAAAGGCTGAATACGTTTGAAATAATCTTCAAAACCAGTCAGCACCCACGCTGGCATTTTTTGACCAATGGTCAGGATACGGATTTTCATACAGACAGATCAATAATTGGATACCTCATTATAACGATCAAACAACATGAAGTTGAGCAGGGAAACAAATTGAAATTGAAATGAGAGATTTAGTGTTGCTTTAATGTCCTTAGTTCAAGTATCCGCTTGATAAAGGAATGGAATAATAATAAATGCGGAACAGTGTCATGATAAAAGGATGTTGTACTGTGCTGCTATTACTGATAGGCCTCATGGGGCCTAGTCTCTGTGCAGCCAATTCGAGCAAAAATGCTCAGGTCTCTCATCTGGAATTATTTTTTAGCCAGATCATGAGTGTCGATGAATACCGAAATTATAAAAATCTAAAAGAGCTGAATCGGGTATCTGCCTGGATCAAAGGGCAGATGCAGCGCTTTGGTATTCCATGCCAGTTTCAGGTTTATGTGGTCAATAACCTGAGTTACCGAAATGTCATCTGTAGCTTGGATACTCAAGCCAAAACCAAGATGGTGATGGGGGCACATTATGATGTCTTTAGTGCCCGAAACGGTGCTGATAATAATGCCTCAGGGGTAGCGGGTTTACTGGAAACTGCAAGATTACTGGCCCTGCAAAAATCCAAGCTCAAACATGATGTCGAATTTGCTTTCTATACGCTTGAAGAGCCGCCTTTTTTCAAGACAGAACATATGGGCAGTTATATGCATGCCAAGTCTTTAAAAAAGCAGAAGCAGAAAATTGAGGGCGTGGTGATTCTGGATTCGATTGGTTATTTTGATGAACATCAGGTGCAGAGCTATCCGGTGGGATTAAAATGGATTTATCCACGACATGGCAATTTCATTGCAGCCATTGGGCATTTAGCCTCAACTGGCCTGACTGGAGATTATTGTGATGCCATGCAGCGTTTTAACCGTCTGGAATGTCAACGCTTTGTCAGCCCAAGTTTTGCTCAGGATATGAATTTCTCGGGCTATCTGAATTATGCCAAATTCAACTATTCGACCATGCTGATTACCGATACTGCGAGTTATCGTAATCCTTATTACAATACCGAATTGGATACCCTCGACAAGCTTGATCTGAACAAGATGACTCATGTGGTGGATGGGCTGGTTGATATGGCACTACAGCCATAACTCAATTGCTTTATTTAATAACTCAATAAAAAACCCTGCCGAAGCAGGGTTTTTTATACGAAGCATCAGGTCTTAATGACGCGCTGCTTTCGCTTCTTCTTTGGTTTTCACAATCGGTGCTTTAACCAGAGCTTTTGGCAAAGAAGTCAATGCCAGCGGTAAAATCTCATCAATCGATTTTACTGCTTTAATCTCTAGACCTTCTTTCACATTTTCTGGAATTTCCGCCAGGTCACGTACGTTTTCCTGTGGAATGAACACCAACTTGATGCCACCACGATGGGCTGCAAGCAGTTTTTCTTTCAAACCACCGATACGCAATGCACGGCCGCCCAGACTGGTTTCACCTGTCATCGCGATATCCGGACGAATCGGGATACCTGTGAAAGCAGATACTAATGCTGTAGTCAAAGCCAAACCTGCTGATGGACCATCTTTCGGTGTTGCGCCTTCAGGTAAATGCACATGCACGTCGGTTTCTTCAAAGCGCGAGGCTTCGATGCCGAGTTCATCCGCACGGGTACGCACTACAGTCATCGCAGCGGTAATCGATTCTTTCATGACATCGCCAAGAGAACCGGTGGTAATGAACTTGCCTTTACCTGGGACTGCTGCAACTTCAATAGTTAGTAATTCACCACCGACAGAAGTCCAAGCCAGACCATTTACACGGCCGATTTGTGCTTCTTCTTCCGCCATTCCATAGTCAAATTTATGTGGACCCAAGTAATCTGGAAGATTTCCTGCTGTCACTTCAACCTGAAGATTTTTAGCTTTCTTGCTAACCGCCTCTTTCACCACTTTACGTGCAATTTTTGACACTTCACGTTCAAGGTTACGAACACCGGCTTCACGGGTATAACGGCGCACGATGTCACGAATCGCCTCTTCATGCACGGTCAATTCTTTGGCACGTAGACCATTGTTCTTGATTGCTTTAGGAACAAGGTAACGATCCGCAATATTTACTTTCTCTTCTTCGGTATAACCCGGAAGACGAATCACTTCCATACGGTCCAGTAGAGCCTCAGGAATGTTCATGCTGTTCGCGGTACAGATAAACATCACTTCAGACAGGTCCAGATCCAAATCCAGATAGTGATCGCTGAACTTGTTGTTTTGTGATGGATCAAGTACCTCAAGCATAGCAGAAGCCGGATCGCCACGGTAGTCTTGCGCCATCTTGTCGATTTCATCGAGCAGGAACAACGGGTTTTTTACACCCACTTTAGTCAATGACTGCACAATTTTACCTGGCATCGCACCGATATAGGTACGACGGTGACCGCGAATTTCCGCTTCATCACGCACGCCGCCCAGTGCCATACGCACGAACTCACGACCAGTTGCTTTGGCAATTGATTCACCGAGTGAAGTTTTACCCACACCTGGAGGACCAACCAGACACAGAATCGGGCCACGCAATTTTTTCACGCGTGACTGAACTGCCAGATATTCGACAATGCGATCTTTGACATCGTCCAGACCATAATGGTCTGCATCCAGAATTTCCTGTGCCTTGTTCAGGTTAATGCTGACTTTGCTGGCTTTATTCCAAGGTGTATCCAGAATCACTTCCAGATAGTTGCGTACCACAGCAGCTTCACTTGAAGCAGGCTGCATTGCTTTCAGTTTACGGAATTCAGCTTCTGCTTTTTTGCGTACATGCTCAGGCAAATCTGCTTCAGCAAGACGTTTTTCAATTTCAGCGACATCGTCTTCCGCACCGCCATTCATATCAGAAAGCTCGCGCTGAATGACTTTCATTTTTTCATTCAGGAAATATTCGCGCTGGTTCTTTTCCATCTGACGTTTAACAGAATCATGCAGGGTTTGCTCAATCTGTTGTTCTTCAGACTGTTGCAATAGATAAGTCATCAGCTCAGTCAAATGCGCTTCGAATTCGTCATGTTCCAGGAATTTCTGTTTGACATCAATATTCAAGGGAACACGGGTTGCGACGAAGAACAATAACTGTAATAGATCTTCAATTTTGTTGGCTGCGGTGATCAGTTCACGCGCATTACGAAGTTTCGCTTCTGCATATTGAGCGAAAAGCGCACGTAATTCCTGCAAGCGCACAGCTTGGGTGTCTGCATCGACGCTCACCGTCATTGGGCTGAGTTCATGCTCTGCTGTCAGATACTCAGTTTCGTCAATGATGGTTTTCAGCTTGGCACGGTGTAGGCCTTCGATCAGGACTTTAATACAGTTTTCATCATTTTCGTGATTCACAACTTGCACAATCTTCGCGACAGTACCGTATTGATATAAATTGTCGTGATCAATTTCTTCTGTAAGCGAATCTTTTTGCGCAACTACAAATACTAGATTGTCACTGTTACGAGCCACATCAACTGCATTGATCGATTTTTCACGACCGACAAACAGCGCAATTTGCATATGCGGATAAACCACCACATCACGCAACGCCAAAAGGGGTAGTACACTTGGAACCTGAGGCTCTAAGGTTTCTTGATTCATAATAATTTCAGACATGAGCACTCCTAATGAGTGACAACGGTGTTGCCATGCTTTTAATAGTGATGGGTAATTTTAAAAATACAAGGGCAGTTAAGATTAAATTGTATGAAAAATGACTAATTATGTGATTTTAAAGTAGTTAGCAAGGGTAAAATTGCAAAATTAACGTTTGAATTTTATAAAAACTGTCGGGGTGATTAAAGCATCAAGGGGCTGATCCCATGTTTCACGTTTTAACGGCTGTGCCAGCAGTTGAAAGTCATGCGCCAGCCCCAGACGGAATGGACGCCCAGGTGCAGAAGCCAAGGTACGATCATAAAAACCGCCGCCCATACCAATCCGTGTGCCCGAAGTATCACAGGCCAATAGTGGCATGAGCAATAAATCCAGTTTGGAAACATGTACACCACGGGTGCTCATGGGCTCTCGCATACCCAGCCGATGATGGGCAAAGCGCTTGTTATGGTATTGGTGCTGGGTGATTCGGATCCAGACCAGCTGCTGATTCATGTCGCAAATCGCTGGTAGATACACCTGTTTGCCCAGTTTAAAGCAGCGTTCAATAATCGCCTGGGTCTGAATCTCCCCAAAAGCATGCAAATACAGGCCAATACGTTGGGCATGAATAAATTCTGGACTGCGGATCAGACGGTTTAGAACTTTTTGTGCGGATTGCCTTTGCTCAAATTTAGAGAGATGACGACGCGTTTTACGAAGGTATCTTCTTAATTCCTGAATGGTCATAGGGCAAAAAGCATATGCAACAAAATTGTGCTCTAGTCTAAGTGGGAATTCTGGAAAAGTAAAAAATAATTATGAGCTGCAATTTTATATTATTCCGTATCTGGTTATTTAAATTCGGCTAATTTTGCCAGCAGTCTCAAAGTTAAAAAACTAAAAAAGTATTTATATCACTAATTTTTTTAATATCTCGAAACGGTCAATTCATTTTCTTTGATTCACGATTTTCCAAGCAATCCATCGTTCAGTGACAAACTCTGGAAACGCATCAGTTTAAGCACTTTGAAACAGCTTTCGATCAATAAAAATACAATTCTAAAGTAGGTTTATTCTGTTTTTGGTGAAAGATAGACAAGGGATCATATAACTATTCTCGACCGATATATGGGACACATTGGACTTAGGCAGAACGCGTAAGACCTAAATCAATGGAGATTGAAGATGATGAATATTGCGAAGAACACCGTCTGCCTTTGGTACGATGACGATGCCGAAGGTGCAGCACGATTTTATGCAGAAACCTTTCCAGGCTCCTCAGTTGGCGCGATCAACCTTGCCCCTGGAGATTATCCCTCCGGAAAAGAAGGCGATGTTATCACCGTTGAATTTACAGTAATGGGCGTTGCCTGCATCGGGTTGAACGGTGGTCCTGGTTTTCAGCATAATGAAACATTTTCATTTCAGGTGGCGACTGAAGACCAAGAGGAAACAGATCGCTACTGGAATGCCATTGTGGGCAATGGCGGTCAGGAAAGTGAGTGTGGCTGGTGCAAGGACAAGTGGGGCATTTCCTGGCAGATTACGCCAGCGGTCCTCATCAACGCCTGTAACAGTCCTGACCGTGCTGCGGCCAAGCGCGCATTTAATGCGATGATGACCATGAAGAAAATTGACATCTCCGTGATCGAAGCAGCATTTCGTGGTTAAGCGCCAAAGATATTGTCTTTCATTGCAGTTGATATTGCTGTGTAGCGCAATTTCACTGCAATAGTTAAATCTTCTCCTTTCTTTTGATCAACTCAAATTATCCCTCAACTCTATAAGGATACGTTACAAAAATTACAGATTAATCCAACTTGATCTGAACCTAAATCCAATTTCTTCATGATGATTCAAGGAGAATGTGCCATGAATTTTCCTCAATTACTGCTTATGGCGGGATGGGTCGCGCTATCTGCACCTGCCGCTTTAGCCGTTGAACCGCCCATGTCGGGCAAAGCCAGCTCAGGCGCAGCTTCATCTGCTGCCGATAAGAAAGCCATTGCAAGTGCCATGACTGCTGCACCTAAGAAAGTAGCCGCTGCAGCCACGATTGTCGCTGTCGGTACAGATGGCAAAATACGTACCTTGCGCAAGGGCAATAATGGTTTTACCTGTATGCCTGATAATCTGACCACTCCAGGTCCAGACCCAATGTGTATGGATCAGGCCGCTCTAGAATGGGCAGAAGCCTGGATGGGGAATAAACAGCCCACAGTTGGAAAAGTAGGCTTCATGTATATGCTGGCAGGTGGTACGGATGCCAGTAATGTCGATCCCTATGCCAAGAAGCCTACTGCGGGCAATCATTGGGTCAAAACGGGTCCCCATGTCATGATCGTCGGTGCTGAAGCTCGTTTCTATGATATGTATCCTAAACATACGCAACCGGATACCGCTGTGCCTTATGTCATGTGGTCTGGGACGCCTTATCAGCACTTAATGATTCCTGTGAAGTAATGAATTACCGCAATGACAAATGCACGCTGATTCAACCTTTCAATTCAGGTATTTAATACACTCAATTATTACGACTGTCCTAAGCTATAAATAGAATAGTTCACTTAGAAGCTCATCAACAGATGGGCTTTTATATGAGCATTGCAAAAGTTGAAATGATGCAGATCATGCAATATGAGTTCCAGAATAATTTTTGCACTGAATTGAAAACAGGCTGAACCAAAAACAACCATCCAACGGAATCACCCCTAATTTATATATTTTAAATTTTATTAAATTATTGAAAATAAAATAAAAATTAAACTGGCATAAGTTCTGCATAACTGTATTCAAACTTGGATACAAGATTGGACGCAGAATGCTTTATCAGAAAATGATCGGCTGGACAGTCCCAGCATGCCGCGATGCCGATCAGCAAAAAATGCTTCCACTGAATAACTTGGCTCAATTCATTGCCCGACTTGAGGGGAATGAACCTGTCTGGATTTCGGTTGCGACTGCTGCACCTCTTCAAGCAAAAATCGATGCATTTAAAAAAGCTGTATTTGCAGACGGTATGCATCAAAGGCTACGACACAGAGCAGCGAACATAGTCGATATCGGGTTTATATACAGCAGCTGAATCAGAAAACAACGAAATAGACCCATTCAGCAGATTCAAAAAATAGATAGAATAAAAGGGGATTCACATGTTTAAAACTGTACTGATTGCAAATCGCGGCGAAATTGCTGTTCGTGCCATTCGCACATTAAAAAAAATGGGTATAACCAGTATAGCCGTCTATTCAGAAACGGACCGTTATGCACAGCATGTGATTGATGCAGATATTGCAGTGTCCTTAGAAGGTACTAAACCGAGTGATACCTATTTAAGTATTGAAAAGCTGATTGCCGCAGCCAAGAATACCGGGGCCGAAGCAATTTTCCCAGGTTATGGTTTTCTGTCAGAAAGTGCTGACTTTGCCCGTGCCTGCGAAGAAAATAATATTGCCTTTATGGGGCCAACAGCTGAACAGATTTTAGAGTTTGGTTTAAAACATCGTGCCCGTGAACTTGCTGCAGCTGCCAATGTACCCATGACTCCCGGTACAGGTCTGCTAAATAGTCTGGACGAAGCTTTGGCAGAAGCTGAAAAAATTGGTTATCCAATTATGCTAAAAAGCACAGCAGGCGGTGGCGGAATTGGCTTGACCCGTTGTGATGATGCAGACGCACTTCGGGAGGCTTATGAAAGTGTAAAACGTCTGGGCGAGCAGTTCTTTAAAGATGCCGGAGTATTTTTAGAACGCTTTATCGATAAAGCCCGTCATGTCGAAGTTCAGATTTTTGGAGATGGACAGGGACAGGTGGTGGCTTTGGGCGAGCGTGACTGTTCACTGCAGCGCCGTAATCAGAAGGTTGTGGAAGAAACACCAGCGGCACAGTTACCTGAAGCAACCCGTCAAAAATTGCATCAGGCGGCAGTTGAACTGGGCAAATCGGTGGAATATCGCAGTGCCGGTACGGTTGAGTTTATTTACGATGCAGCACGTGACGAGTTTTATTTCCTTGAAGTGAATACCCGTTTGCAGGTGGAGCATCCGGTGACTGAAATGGTGACCGGTTTAGACCTGATTGAATGCATGTTGAAAGTTGCAGCAGGTGATACTCTGGATTGGAAGCATCTAAGCAGTATTCAGCCTCAAGGTGCAGCGATTGAAGTACGCATCTATGCCGAAGATCCAGTTAAGAATTTCCAGCCGAGTCCAGGGATTTTGACCGATGTCTTTTTTCCGGAAAATGTCCGGGTTGATACCTGGGTGAGTACCGGAACTGAAATTTCCCAATACTTTGACCCGATGATTGCCAAGATTATTGTGCATGCTGAAGATCGTGATACTGCCATTCATACGCTTAAATCAGCTTTAGCTGAAACTCGCCTGAATGGTATTAGTACCAATCTGGATTATGTGCATACTGTTATTTCAGATCCACGTTTTGAACAGATGCAGATCTGGACACGCATGCTGGATGATTTCAAATATGTGCCGAATGTGATTGAGGTGATTCAGCCGGGTACACAAAGTTCGATTCAGGATTATCCGGGTCGTGTCGGGTATTGGGATATCGGTGTACCGCCTTCAGGCCCAATGGATGATTATGCCTTCCGGCTGGCCAATAAAATTGTCGGGAATGCCGAGGCCGCCGCTGGATTTGAATTTACCCTGCAAGGTCCGACCCTCAAGTTTCATGCAGACAATATCATTGCTTTAACTGGCGCACCTTGTCCGGTAAGTCTGGATGATGAAGCAGTAAATTTCTGGCAGCCTATTCAGGTAAAAGCAGGACAAACCCTAAAAATCGGACAGGTTGAATCTGGATGCCGGACCTACCTGGCTGTGCGAAATGGTCTGAATGTGCCGGAATATCTGGGTAGCCGTTCTACCTTTGCTTTAGGTAATTTTGGTGGACATGCAGGCCGAGTGTTACGGGCTGGTGACATGGTTAAGATGGTGAATCCTGACCTGCCAGCTGATGGTCTACCTTTGGCGATTGCAGAACCTGAAGCTTTGGCAACAGATCTGATTCCAAGTTATGGCAAGGAATGGAAAATTGGTGTGCTCTATGGTCCGCATGGAGCACCTGATTTCTTTAAAGCTGAATATATTGAGGAGTTTTTTGCATCAAGCTGGAAAGTGCATTTTAACTCGAACCGGTTGGGTATCCGTTTAACCGGACCGACGCCAAGTTGGGCGCGTGAAAATGGTGGTGAAGCTGGATTGCATCCATCCAATGTCCATGACTGTGAATATGCCATTGGTGCAATCAACTTTACCGGTGATTTCCCCGTAATTCTTGCCAAAGATGGTCCGAGCCTGGGCGGTTTCGTTTGTCCGGTGACCATTGCCAAAGCTGAACTCTGGAAAATTGGTCAACTAAAAGCCGATGACACGATTAGCTTCTATCCAATCTCGGTAGAACAGGCCAATGCGCTGGAGCGGCAGCAAATTCAAACCCTCCAAAACTTTGCCAAGGCAGAGATGACCCATGAGGCTGAAATCGTGGCAGTTCAGGCAGAAAGTATCCTGGCATTGCGTGAAGCTACGCCAGATGCACCAAAAGCTGTATATCGTCAGGCAGGTGACAGTTATATCTTGCTGGAATATGGCGATAACGTACTGGATTTGGCCCTGCGCCTGCGCGTACACCGTTTGATGCAACTGATCCGTGAAGCTGATCTGGACGGTATCCTGGAATTGTCACCTGGTGTACGGTCCTTGCAGATTAAATATGATGGTCTGCGTTTGAGTCAACAGCAACTGATTCACTTCCTGCTTGGTCTTGAAGAACAGATGGGCGATTTGCGTGACATTAAAATCCCTTCAAGAATTATCCATTTACCCATGGCCTTTGAGGACTCGGCGACTCTGGGTGCGGTTGAGCGTTATCAGGAAAGTGTCTGTGCCAAGGCCCCATGGCTACCGAATAATGTCGATTTTATTCAGCGAATTAATGGTCTAAACACTCGTCAGCAAGTTAAAGACATTATTTTTGATGCCAATTATCTGGTTTTGGGGCTAGGAGATGTGTATCTGACCGCACCTTGTGCAGTACCAGTCGATCCGCGCCACCGTTTACTGAGTTCCAAATATAATCCGGCCCGTACTTTTACCGCTGAAGGTACAGTCGGGATTGGTGGCATGTATATGTGTATTTATGGCATGGACTCACCGGGTGGCTATCAGTTGATCGGCCGTACCGTGCCGATCTGGAACAAGTTTAAAAAGAACAAACAGTTTGGCGATCAGCAATGGTTCTTACGCTTTTTTGACCAGATTAAATATTATGAGGTCACTGAGGCCGAACTGGACCAGTTCCGCGCTGATTTCACCCATGGTCTGGCAGAAATTAAAATTGAGGAATGCGAGTTTGACTTTGCAGCGTATCAGGATTTCCTTGCTGCAGAACAGGACAGCATTGCCGCCTTTAAAGCGCAGCAGCACGCTGCTTTTAGCACCGAAGTTGAACGCTGGAAAGACGAGTTTGATGCACCAGTAGAAATAGAAGTGCTGCAGGATGATACCGATTACAGCCAGTATGTCCCTCTCAACGCCTCTATGACCGGCAATATCTGGAAGATTTTTGTAGAAGCCGGGCAGATTGTGAAAAAAGGCGACACGGTGGCCATCATCGAGGCCATGAAAATGGAGCTGCCGGTCTATGCTGACGATGATGGCATTGTCAAAGCCATTATCTGCCGTTCTGGTCAGACCGTGCATAGTGGTGAGCCACTGGTCTATATGGAGTAATGGATTGAGCCATGACTATTGTTCGCAATCCAAGTACTAAAGCGACAGGAAAAAGCTCAGACAATCTGTCTGAGCTGGTTTTCCAGAAAATTAAAAATGACATTTTTGACTTTAAGCTGATGCCGGGAGAGCGCTTTACCGAATCGGAAATTGCTGAAAGCTATGCCGTAAGCCGTACACCCATCCGGCAAGCTTTGTATCGCTTGCAGCAGGAAGGTTATGTCGAGGTGCAGTTTAGAAGTGGCTGGAAGGTTCGGTCACTAGACTTTAAAGTTTATGAAGAACTGTATGATCTGCGGATTTTATTGGAAGGTTATGCAGTCGAACAACTTTGTCAGATGCCCAAAGACCAGTTGCAGGTTGCTCTGGCTGTTTTGATTCAAACCTGGTGTATTCAACCAGAACAATATATCTATGATCTCAGGCGGTTATCTGTAGAAGATGAAGCATTTCATTGTCATTTGGTATTTGCAGCCGGCAATGCAGAAATAGCGAAAATTCACAGTGAGATCAGCGAGAAAATTCGCATCATACGCCGTCTGGATTTTTCCAAAGATTATCGGATTGAGGCCACCTATGCCGAACATCAACAGATTTTAAGGGGATTACTTGCACAAGATGCAGCGTTCTGTCTCTCTATATTGGATGCCCATATCCGGCACAGCCGTAATGAGGTGAAAAAAATTACACTGGAAATGTTATCCTCTAGTCCTGCGTAAGTTAATCAGGATAAATTTATTTTATAGCAAGAAAAATATCAGACCTAACTCAAAATTGATAACCAATTCATAACCAGAAAAAACAAGAACCCGCTAGTGGCATCTCAAATTGTTTTTTAAAGTAAGTTAAGGATGATAATAACAAGAGATAAAAATGCTTCATCAGCCTATTCAACTTTTACTTACGGGTGCCAGCTGTGTACTTCTCCTAACCATGACTGGATGTACCATGCCTTCCAAGTCGCCAATCAATGACAGTTATGGTTCCCAGCCACATTTACCCGAACCAAAATCAAGCTTGCTGCCTATGGTCAATATTGCACCTGCTAAAGGTTGGCCTGTGGGTGAAATGCCTATACCTGCGACAGGTTTAAAAGTTCAGGCATTTGCCAAAGGACTGCGACATCCACGCTGGTTGTATGTATTGCCGAATGGTGATGTGCTGGTGGCTGAAACGGATGCACCACCCAAGCCCGATGATAGCAAAGGGATCAAAGGAAAAATCATGAAGTGGGTAATGCAGCGCGCCGGCTCATCGCATCCTAGTGCCAACCGCATCACACTACTTCGGGACAGTAACGGAGATGGGGTTGCTGAACAAAAAACCGTATTCTTGCAAAATCTCAATTCTCCATTTGGTATGGTGCTGATTGGCAATACATTGTATGTAGCCAATACTGATGCCCTGATGCGCTTTCCTTATCAGAACGGTGCGACTCAAATTACAGCAGCAGGCATCAAGGTGCTGGATTTACCAGCAGGTCGTTTAAACCATCACTGGACCAAAAATGTCATTGCCAATCCTGAAGGGAAAAAACTCTATATTACAGTAGGTTCCAACAGCAACGTAGCTGAAAATGGCCCAGATCAAGAACAAGGCCGGGCACTGATCATGGAATTTGACATAGTCAGTGCTCAAGCGCGACCTTTTGCTACCGGACTGCGTAATCCGAATGGTATGGACTGGCAACCCCAGAGTGGCACACTCTGGACGGTGGTAAATGAACGTGATGAACTCGGCAATGATCTGGTTCCTGATTACCTAACCTCTGTCAAAGAAGGCGCTTTTTATGGCTGGCCCTATAGTTATTATGGCCAACATGTAGATACACGGGTCAAACCGCAAAATCCTGCGCAAGTTGCGCGGGCAATTCCACCGGATTATGCATTGGGCAATCATACTGCATCATTGGGCTTGGCTTTCTATAGGGCAGATCTGATGCCTCAATATCGAAATGGGGCGCTGATTGGTCAGCATGGTTCATGGAACCGCAAACCGCATAGTGGCTATAAAGTGATTTTTGTTCCCTTTCAAAATGGACAACCGATGGGCCCGCCTCAAGATGTTTTGACTGGATTTTTAAGCGATCAGGGTGATGCATATGGGCGACCGGTCGGTGTAGCAGTAGATTCTTCAGGTACCATTTTGGTTGCTGATGATGTCGGAGACGTGATTTGGCGAGTATCACCCTTGAGTACACCAGCTGCAGTAAGTAAATAAAGGTCTAGGGGTTTAGGGTTTTATTTAGATCTAAATCTGTGGGATAGCAAGGTTGAAGTAAAAGCTATTTCATTAAAACATCAATATTTTGATTGAAAATATGCAAAAGCTAGCGGGTTTAAAACAATTTTTAAGCTTCATTTAAGCTGGCTGAATTAGGCTTTCAGGATATTTTTAAGCGTAATACAGCATGTACAGAGATTATGCTGATCCCATTAAAAATATCTAAATCTTAGTGCCAGTTTTAAGTGCCAATAAAAACTGGATATAAGAATTTAAAACATGGCAAAAGAGGGTTTTAAGAATGAAATCAATTATTGCATTTATCTTCCCTTGGTCATTATTTATGACCATTCATCGACCAGCCGAAGCGACAGTATGCTTAATGCTTCAAATTTCGATTTTAGGCTGGATTCCTGCTGCAATCTGGGCGATACATACTTTATATCGAGATAAAATAGCCTGAAAATAGGAAAATAAGTTACTTAAAGATTGTTTGATTTTGACGGAAGTAATTAAAGCCCTATCTTTTTTATAGCTAAAGATTTTTTTTCATTCCAGATGATGAATACATCAATAAAATGAATCTAGAGGAATGTTCGAGAGAAATACTACAAAATTAAAATAAGAGGAAATTCGGGAAAAATTATAATTATATTTTGAAAAAGAAATTGAAGTACTCCGAAGATGCCGCTGCATGTGTCGTTACCCTGAACCCGATGAGTTCAAGGAGGATGCGACGTATACTTGCTGGGTTTCCCATACGGAGATGGGCATACACTCTAAATATACAGAACACACCCATAAGTGTTAGTATCGGCAGGGGAATAGACCCGCTGGCGAACACCTCAGAGTTAAGTTAATTATAAACAATAATGCCGGTGTGGCAACTCTCTGCTGTTCATGAACTGTAAACAGTTCGGTCGAATGTCCGAAGTTTAAACAAAATTCGAGATTATTCAGTCAGTTCTTCAACTTCTTCTAAAATAGTTTGTAACAAACGTTCGCAATGCGCATATTGTTGCAGTGATCTGTTCATATTCAACACCTCCTGCATCAGCTCAAGTGCCACCATAATAATCAGCTTGCTAGGTTCCATGCGTGGCGCTTTACGGCGAAATTCATCATATTTGTCATTTAATAACTGTGCTGCGCGTTCTAATTCTTCCTGCTTGTCAGGAGTAGAGGCCAAACGGAAACTATGCCCCAATACTCTGAGATCAATTGCAATTTGTTCACTCATGATGAGGCTTCCTCAGTCGCTTCAGTCGGATGGGCCAGTTGTTGAATTTCCTGTGCGTGATGATCCTGCGCAGTACCGAGAATCGCCAGACGTTGAATAATCGCTTCAACCTTGGCTTTGGCATTTTCATTTTTCTGGGTTAAACGTTCAGATTCCTGAGTCAGACGCTGAATTTCCTGCTGGGCATGACGCTGTTCAAGGATCATCTTTTCCTTAACTACGCGCAGCTCATTTCGTTCAGCCAGAATTTCCTGAAAACGGTTTTTTAGATCGGTACAGCTTTTTTCCAGACGGCCATAACGGTCTGCCAGTGCAGTTGCATCATTATTGAGCAGTTGAAATTGGGCACGAGAATCCGTCAATTGTTCTGTCAGATTTTCATTTTCTTGTTGTTTTTGCGCAATCACGCTGTTTTTTTGTTCAATTTGCTGTTGATGTTGCATCATTGAAGAGTCTTGCTCTTCGCGCAAACTGGAATTTTCACTTTCAAGCCGTGCAAGTCGCGTTTTTAACACGCCGATCTGCACTTGTAGACGCTGTAATTCTTCTAACATATCGAGGTCGCACAGTGTTGCAAACAAAGGTAATATATAAGCAGTATAAAGATTGGATAAACGAATGCAAGACGATATTTCAGGTTGGACCGAATGGCACCGCAATTTTTCTTCAATTGAGGAAATTTCTAGCCCTAGCGAACTACATGGTTTGCTGACTGGCATTGTTTGTGTCACCCAGGCGCCAAGCAGTGAAGAGTGGTTACAGATTTTAGAAACACTGGATGTACCTGAACTGGATGCCGAAGCATTAGAGTTGTTGGCGGGCGAAGCTGAAGATGTGTTCCATGCATTGTCTGAAGATGAGCTGGATTATTTACCTTTGCTGCCTGATGATGAGCATGTGCTTTCAGAACGCGTACAGGCTCTGGCGGACTGGTGTGCAGGCGTGGTCTTAGGTTTCGGACTGGCTTCAGGACATATCCGTCAGGATGAAGTTGAGCTGATTGAACATTTACAAGATGTAGCCGCAGTTGAATTTGAAGACTCAGACGATGATGCTGAAGGTGAAGAAAGCTATCAGGAATTGTACGAATTTGTGCGTCTGATTCCTGTCAGTCTGTCTTTAGGGCGTAAAAAGGTCGAAGTTGAAGAAACGCCACTCTTACAGCAATTTAGTCAAAAAAATCAGCCTAAAGTCGCTACTACAGAAGCGCAAAGTGTAGTCGAGATTTTCTCGCCTAAACGTCTAAGCTGATGAAATGCTGAGGTGAGTCATCACCTGCTTGAAATCAGGCATATATTTTGCTGTTTAAAGTGAAATCTATAGTCTGATTTCAAGACTATATTCTAAATACAAGTATTGATCGATAAGAAGTAAGGTGTAATGAAGAAATTGACACAGGCAGTTTTTGAGGAGCGTCGCGCAATCCTCGCAGGGGAAATCGGTTTACGCAGTATCGTTATTATCGCGACCAGTCCGGTAGCCATGCGTAACCGTGATGCAGATTATAAATACCGTGCAGACAGTAGTTTCTTCTATTTAACCGGATTCGCGGAACCTGAAGCTGTGGCTGTGATTGAAACCTTTGACACTGAAGAAGAAGGCTATAGCTACAGTTTGTTCTGTCGAGAACGTAACCGTGAAATGGAAATCTGGAATGGCTACCGCGCGGGTATTGATGGGGCTATTCAGGATTATGATGCAGATGAAGCCTATGCAATTGATCTGCTAGATGAAGAAATCTTAGAAAAGTTACAAAATAAAGATCAGTTATTTTATCGCATTGGACAGCATGCAGAGTTTGATGCGCGTGTCGCCAAATGGATTGCAACTGCAAGTGGTGAAAGCCGTCGTGGTACTTCTGCACCAGCGCAAGTAATTCAGCTGGATCGTATTGTCGATGAAATGCGTCTGCATAAAGATGCAAATGAAATTGAATTGATGCAGATTGCTTCCGATATTTCTGCTGATGCACATACTCAAGCGATGCTAGCAGTACGCCCGGGCATGATGGAATATGCACTGGAAGCTGAGCTGAATTATATCTTTGGCAAAAATGGCGGTGTTCCGGCCTACAACAGTATTGTCGGTGGCGGTGAGAATGCCTGCATCCTGCATTATGTAGAAAATGACAAAGAACTGAAAGATGGCGATTTGGTCCTGATTGATGCTGCGGCTGAATATCAGCTTTATGCTTCAGACATTACCCGTACCTTTCCAGTGAATGGTAAATTTAGCCCGGAACAGAAAGCTTTATATAATGTAGTGCTGGATGCTCAAATTGCTGCAATTAATGCTGTGCAAATTGGTAACTCGTATAAAGAACCACATAATGTTGCAGTGCGCATCCTAGTGCAAGGTTTGCTCGATCTTGGCTTGATGCAGGGGAATATTGACGACATTATAGAAAAAGAAGCTTTCCGCCAGTTCTACATGCATGGTACCGGACACTGGCTCGGTATGGATGTGCATGATGTCGGTGCTTATAAGGTGGACGGTGAATGGCGCTCGTATGAAGAGGGTATGGTCGTGACCGTTGAGCCGGGTCTTTATATCGCGCCTGATGATGAAACAGTAGATGCTAAATGGCGTGGAATTGGCATTAGGATTGAAGATGATGTGGTGGCCACTGCAAATGGCCCGCTAGTTTTAACCGCGAAAGTCGTCAAAACGGTAGAAGAGATTGAGGCATTAATGGCGAAAGCGTGCGCTGCTTAATTTGAGAAAAAATACAGCAAGCCGGTCGCAAGATCGGCTTTTTTTATGACATTTCTATGCCGTTTCAAACAAGAATTCCTAGCTATATCGCATCGATCAAAAAGTGATTTAGCTTACGTTTATATCGAACAAGTCAAATAAAACTAATTTAAGTAAAATTTACAGCTTAAAAATTGACAGGAAGTCAACACAGAAAATCCGTTTTTAGCATCAAAGCTACATATTAAATGCGCTGAGATTCTCATACTTTCTCTGATCCTTAAATAAACTTAAATAAGAGCAGGAGAACACTTATGAGATTAAATACGATTGACTGGATTGCTTATGCTTTAACAATCATTGGTGGCATCAATTGGGGCTTAATTGGTGCATTCGATTTTAATTTGGTCGCTGCGATCTTTGGTGATATGAGCGCCTTATCTCGAATTATTTATGTATTGGTTGGTTTGTCGGCATTGTACTTAATTTATACAGGAACAAAGTTGGGTAAAACAGTACACCACACAGATCATCATACCAATATTGTGCGTTAAGCTAATTCTCCTGGGCGAGTTGCTTGCAAGATAGGATTCATGTCTTCGATTAGCTTGTCGAGAGGATAGAAATAGTGTGGAAGATGAAGAAACCTCGGTAGATTTCCGGGGTTTTTTATTGGGTGTTTATACGTTATTAATAGAACCATCCTCAGATCTACAACAATGCCTAGCTAAAGATTGATGATCACTATCATACAAATAAGATTAGATTGTACATGGTTGGATAAATTTTTTTAAAATATCTGTTAGCTCAAAGATCGAGTTATATTTATACAATTATCTTAAAATAAGAAAAGAATAGTGATTGTAAATGGGACTCCTACTACTGAAAGTGAATATCAGCTCATTTATAAATGGCTTGATTCACAATTTTATCATTCAGGATCTACGAGCATCAGTATGTATTCAAAATTGTGCGAAGCGAGTAGATCGAGTTATACCAATTTGACTGGGTTTGCGATCAAATCGTATAAGTGCCAAATGAAATAATAACATTCCGTTTTTTAATGCTGAGTTGATAAAAGTGAGTATAAATATTTTAGTTGCTGAATTAAAGAAAACTCGGTTGGAGTTAAGAGCATATAAAGTTGGAGATGAATTTTTATTATTCCAAGAGTATTGTGGCGACGTTGAAGCATCAAAATACTTACAACGGCAGGTGCATACAACAGTCGGTCAAACTCAGCAGATGTTGCAGAAATGGGCGTTAAGCTATTGACAGCAACCGAGTGAAGGATTTTCGTGGGTGATTGCTGAGCGAAAAAGTCATCTGGCAATCGGGTTACTAACGATTATTCAACAGCAAAATAACAGCCTTGAAATTCATTTCGGACTTGGTCCTCGATTTCAGGGGCAGGGCTATATGCTTGAGGCGATGAAAGCGGTGATTCAGTATTTTAGACAATATCTTACATTTAAATCACTAGATACTTTCTGTGATGCAGAACATATACAGGCCACCAAGTGCTTTTAAAGACAGGGTTTGAAATCGTTGAACGGATCAATGCCTATACTGTATTGCCGAAGTTGGGGACTGAAAAGCGCGATGTCTTGGTTTTTCAATATAGGCTGGATCATCATGGAGAAAACTAAATAAAACGAATCATTATAAAAATTTAAAGCCTTGATGTAAGATAAAACCAGTATACGTTTTATGTAATTCGCCATAGATGCGAATAAACAGATAAGGAAGTAAGCATGCAACAAGAAGTCATCATTGTCGGTGGTGGTATGGTCGGCTTAAGCCTCGCATTGATGTTGGCGAAAATCAATATTGCAGTCAAACTGTTGGAAGCCATTAAATACCCAGATTATGATGATGAAAATCTTGCGCCATATCATTCCAGTTTTGATGCACGTAACAGTGCCTTGTCACGCCGTAGCGTGCAGATCTATCAGGAGCTTGGACTTTGGAATGCCTTGCAAGAACATGCTACCCCAATTCTGGAAGTGAATATTACCGAACAGGGCAGTTTTGGTAAGGCTCGACTGAAAGCCGAACAGGAAAAAGTCGAAAGCTTTGGTCAGGTCATTGAAAATGCCTGGCTCGGTCGTGTACTGCTGACCCAAGTCAAAAAAGAGCCATTGATTGAACTGATTGATGGTGTTCAAGTGACATCCCTTATCCAAGATACAGACTTTGCTTATATCGAAGCTCAGCGTGGTGAATCGTCACTAAAATTACAGTCCAAACTGGTTATTGCCGCCGATGGGCGGGATTCTTTCTGCCGTAAAGCCTTGGGTATTGGTGCGTCAGAACATGATTATGATCAGGTTGCGATTGTGACCACAGTACAAACTTCAAAGCCACATGCTCATGTGGGCTTTGAGCGTTTCAGCCATTTAGGGCCTTTGGCACTTTTACCACTACCGGGTGAGTATCGTCGTTCAGTGGTCTGGCCAGTGAAAAAAGGTACTGAAGGAGAATGGTTGGGGGATGAAAATGACCAGCATTTTCTGGATGCCTTACAGGAAACGTATGGTGATCGTGCCGGAAAATTCCAGAAAACCGGAAAACGGTTCAGTTTTCCATTGTCTCAAGTGTTAGCCGAAAAACAGGCTGTTGGCCGTGTCGTATTGATGGGCAATGCTGCCCATACGATTCATCCGGTCGCTGGTCAGGGTTTTAACCTGTGTATGCGTGATGCGCATGTATTGGTGCGTTACCTGAAAGAACAGCAGGTACAAGGCGCAGACTTGGGCGATGCTGGAATATTACAAGACTATGAAAAATCTCGTCTCAGTGACCAGCAGCGTGTGATCAAGTTCTGTGATTCAGTGGTACGTGGCTTTAGTAACCAGAATCCATTTTTAAAGCTGATGCGTAATACAGGTTTAATCGCTTTTGATACGATTCCTGGCATCAAGCCACTCGTTGCAAATTATGCCATGGGGTTAAAAGCATGAGCTTAAATCAAACTAACGAAATATTAGACGTCGTCATTATTGGTGGTGGGCTGGTTGGTGGACTTACAGCGCTTCTGTTAGCTCAAGGTGGTGTGCAGCCTACAGTTCTGGATGCAGCGCCAATTCTGGATGCAGATAAAACTTTGCGTGTGGCCAATCCGCGTGTTTTGGCTTTAAGTCAGGCAACCATTCACCTGTTAAAAACGGTGGGTGTCTGGGAAAATTTAGTACGCCAGCAGCCTTATACTGGTATGCAGGTGTGGAATAAAAATGGCTATGGTGAAATTAATTTTGGCCAGTCTTCAGAAAAAACACCATCGGTAGAGCAGGCTTTAGGCTCGATGGTGGAGCCCAGCATTCTGAATCTGGCCATTCAGCAAAAGATGCTGGAAAATGTTCAAGATTATAGAACACAAGTCAAAGTCAGCCGTGTTGAACGTGGCGTCGGTGTGTGGATTATTCATCTGGAAGATGGTACTCAGCTCAAAACCAAACTGGTCATTGGTGCAGATGGTGCAAACTCCTTTGTACGTGAGCAAGCTTTCATCGATATTGATGTACTGGACTATAAACAGGCAGGCATCAGTTGTGCGATTAAAACGATTCAGCCTCATCAGTACATGGCGCGTCAGATTTTTCTCGAAACTGGTCCTCTGGCTTTTTTACCTATGGCCAGCCTTAATCCGGAAGAGCAGGGACATTGGCAATCAATTGTCTGGACCTTGCCAGAGGATTATGCCGAAGAATATGCAGCGTTGTCAGATGCTGAATTTACTCAACTCTTGACTCGTGAAAGCCAGCATATGTTGGGTGGAGTCTTAGAGGCGACACCACGTGCCACTTTCCCCTTAAAAGCCCGTGCTGCCCAACAGTATATTCAAGACGGTTTAGCCCTGATTGGAGATGCTGCACATGTAATTCATCCTTTAGCTGGACAAGGGGTGAATATTGGCTGTCTGGATGCTGCCGTGCTCTGTGATGTTTTGCTACATGATCAGGCGCGTGGCGTATGGGCACATGAGCAGACCCTGAAACGCTATGAGCATTGCCGTAAGGGCCAGAATGATGCCATGATGCACAGCATGTCTGCGATTGGTTGGATGGAAACCACATTATTCTTCCCGATGGTTTGGGCACGCAATTTCGGCCTGAAACAGGTAGAAAATCAGCCCATGTTGAAAGATGCATTTATGGCGCAAGCCAATGGTCTGGGTTTACTTAAAGACACACGCTACGCAGCTTAAGACAGAAATGTAAATTTTTTAAACAAACACCAATAAAGAGTAACGATTTTGTTTTAAAAAGATACGATTTTTTGATGTTTGGTACTAGGCGAAGGTCGAAGAGATTGCTAAATTTCACTTAATTCGATACCTGACTTGGAATACCAAGCGAGGGCCATTTTTGGGGAGATGCAAATGACAGACATGAATGATTATGATGACGACGTTGAAGATTCAATTGTTGACGATGATGAAGCAAAAGCCGCTGAAAAAGGCGCGGTCGATAGCACAGAGGTCGTCAGTGATACCGATCTTGTAGAAGCTGAAACTTTGACCGTCACTGCAAAGCTGAAAAAGCGTCAAGCACTTGAAGACGAGATTGCGGCTTTCCTTGCCAGTGGTGGTCGTATTGTTGAAGTGCCGGCAGATGAATCAGTAGCCAAAGAATAAGTTATTGATTAACTTGTTTCTTATAAAAAACACCACATTAAATGTGGTGTTTTTTTTGCAAATCCAAACGTAATAGAAAATCTAAAGCAATTAGTCGTTTGCCGAAGTCAGTTCTAAAGCACGTTGATAAGCGACTTTCTTTTTGATTCCGGTTAAATCTGTCGCCAGTTGTGAAGCAGCTTTGACCGAAAGGTCCTGTAATAGGCGATTCAATAATTTATCCAGCTTTTCCTGATCCAGATCTTTTTCTTCGGTGGCACCGCCAATCACCAGAACAATTTCGCCTTTTTGCTGATTGTGATCATTGCTAATGAATTCCACCAATTCACCCAAGGTCATTTTCTTGATAGTTTCAAAAGTCTTGGTGATTTCTCGCGCAAAACCGACCGGGCGATCTGCTCCGAAAACGCTTGCCATATCTTTAACGGACTCCAGAATCCGGTGCGGTGCTTCATAGAAAATTAAAGTCTGGGTTTCATCTTTCAGTTTTTCCAGATTTAGCAGGCGCTGACTTTGTCTGGATGGCAGAAAACCTTCAAAACTGAAACGGTCACTCGGTAAGCCGACTGCACTTAAAGCTGCAATCGCAGCACAAGCACCGGGTACAGGAATTACGCGAATATTATGCGCTTGTGCAGCACGGACAAATTTAAAACCAGGGTCGCTAATCAAGGGAGTACCAGCATCACTGATCAGGGCCATATCTTCGCCATTGAGCAGGCGCTGGATCAGCTGATCAATCTTGTTGCTTTCATTATGTTCATGGCAAGCGGTCAGAGGTGTTTGAATATTAAAGTGTTTAAGCAACTGTGCTGAAGTTCGTGTATCCTCAGCAGCAATAAGACTCACCGACTTCAACACCTGAATTGCACGATAACTAATATCATCTAAGTGCCCGATTGGAGTCGCAACAACAAATAACTGAGCACTCATAGGTTTCTCCATGTGGAATAAATTGAATAATAAAAAATGGAAGATTAAAAATAAAATATTGGGCTTGTGTTTAGTCAGCTACATCAGCAGCGTACAAGCAGAAGTGCTGATCATTCTACCCGAATCCGGGCCTTTGGCGCGAGCTGCATCGAGTATCAAACAGGGATTTCTCAGCGCCTATGCTACTTCCGGGCAGAAAGTCCCATTGAAATGGGTCAATTCCAATCAGAAAAATATCTCCCAGCTACTGAAGCAGCATGTCAATAAAAAAACCAAAATGGTGGTGGGTCCATTGGCGCGTAGCGATGTAGAACAACTACTTAAGAGCAAACCTAAAGTACGTACCCTCAGCCTGAATGATGTAGCAGGGTCATCACCCCAAGTCTGGCAATTCAGCCTGTCCAAAAAAGAAGATGCCGCTGCCTTAAAAACCTTATTGCACAAAGATGGAATTCAACAGCTGCTGATTTTACGCCAGCCGGGCAGTGAAGCCGAGCATGAACTGTTGCTGATGTCATTGTTCAGTCAGAGTGATCTGAAATTCAAGATCGTGAACAAGGCGCCCATTTTTTTAATGCCGAAGCAGGGGCTTTTATTCCTCGGTAATGCAGAAGGGTTGGCTGCCATACCTGAATTAAGCCATAAACGGATGTATACCGTAGCCAATGCGATCAGCGAGCAGCACAAGCTGCCACAAGGGATCAAGTTCTGTGATGTACCTGTGCTTTATCTGGCTGACTGGCCGGATGTTGTACAGGCCTATGCCAAAGAGCCGGTGGATATGTCCTATCAGCGGCTGATTGCCTTCGGTGGCGATGCCTGGCAGATCACCCAGCAGTACCTGTCACAACCGCGTTCACAGAATATTGAATTTCAGGGCAGAACCGGCCGGATACAGATCACTGAACACAGCATTCAGCGCAGTCCACAATGTTTCCAGTACAGTGGCACAGGCGTCAAGCTACTATGAGCGAAAGAGTAATGCTACGACAGCAACTAGGTGCATGGGCGGAGCAGCAAGCGGCCCAATTAATGCAAAACCATGGATTTCAGTTCTTGGCAGCCAATTATCACAGTCGCTATGGTGAGCTGGATCTGATTCTGGTGCGCGATCAGGAGCTGGTCTTTGTGGAAGTTAAAGCACGTGCACAAACCCGATATGCGCAAGCGATCGAGTCGGTTTCCGGAGCGAAACAGGGCAAGATGCTCAAGACGGCAATGTGTTTTATTCAGAAAAATCCACAATTTGCACACTATTACTATCGTTTTGACGTGATTTGTTTTGATTTTAAACAGCAATTTGCAAAAACCATACAGCATGACTTTTCGCAATACCCTTATGATCTGGAATGGATTGAAAATGCTTTTACTTTTGATCAAGAGTTTATTAACCTTTGAACAAAATAAGGTCTAAAGATGCTTATATTTGCTTCAAGATCATTGTAAAGTTCAAGCAGAATTGACATGATCTGAGCTTAAAAACAGATTATTAGATTGAAAAAGACGTAATAAAATGAAGGAGTCTTGCTGAGTGGTTAAGCGTATTGCAATAACAATGCTGTGTGTCGCAAGTTTATCAGGTTGTGCCAGTTTTATTTCCAGCGGCACAGGTACGGCTCCTGTCGGAACTGAAAGTGGGGCGCGTACCTTGGGGCAGGTATTTATTGATTCTTCAATTGTCCGTACTGCAAAAATTAATCTTTATAAACTGGATTCGCGCTTTAAGCAGGCCCGGGTCAATATTGAAAGTTTCCATGGCAATGTCTTGTTGACCGGTCAGGTGCCGGATGCCCATTTAAAGCAACTGGCTGAAGATAATGTCAAATCCATGAGTGATGTCAAAGCGGTACATAATTTTATTACTGTCGGCAATCAGATCAGCTATAGCACCATCATGCAGGATACTGCGGTGACTGCAAATACCCGTGGCTTGATCATGAAAGCGACTGTGGTAGCGGATAGTAAAGTGCATGTGCATACTGAAGATGGCGTACTGTATGTGATGGGTCGTTTAAATGGTGCCGAGATTGCTGACCTGAATCAGGTGTTACAACAGGTGGGTAATGTCACTAAAATTGTGACCCTAATTGATAATGTGGAGCAATATTCAAGTCTGGCTAATCAAAACTTTGCCGCACCGGCATATGCGCAGCCGGGTATTGAACAGACGCCAGTGGCGATTGATCCTGATACGGTTGAACCGACCTATGAACCATAAGGTCGGCCAGTTTAAAACCCAACTCTCACAGCGTATTTTGCAGTTTCAACAGCACTATCAAGATTTCCGGTTATACGATTTTGGTAGTTATGCTTTAAATCGTTTAACTCCGAAACAAGGTTACACAGTCGAAACCCAATTGGCCTATGGCTTGAAATCCCGGCAACGCTTTGACCTGTTTCGGAGTCAGCAGCCTTTGCCACATCGTCCCCTGATTGTGTTTGTGCATGGCGGTGCTTGGTTGCATGGCGATAAAAAGGATTATCAGTTTATTGGCGAGTCCTTTGCTAAAGAAGGTTATGATGTGGTGGTGATGAATTATCATCTGGCGCCACAACATATTTTTCCGACCTATATTCATGATCTGCATTTATTGCTCAATCATTTGCAGCAGTCAGCTGGACAGTTGCAGATCTGTGCTGAAAATCTGGTCTTGATGGGACACTCTGCCGGGGCATTCAATGTGATGTCTGCCTTGTATCATCCGCAATCTGCCAGCATTGATCACAATCAAATCCGGGCGATTATTGGTCTGGCGGGGCCTTATCATTTTGATTACAAAAATGATCCGATCTGTGCCGATGCATTTGATCAGGCGGTGCCTTATCAGCAGGTGATGCCTTATTATTTTGTTAAAAATAGCTCAATCCGGCATTATCTGTTTATTGCCGAAAAAGACAAGATTGTTGGGCATTTCAATAGCCAGGATTTGGACCGCGTACTGAAAGAGAAGGGCAATCATAGCCATCTGATTCAAATTCCGAAACTTGGTCATATTGCGATTGTGGGTTCACTCTCCAGTTTGTTTAGCCGGTTTTTCCAGACCAAGGCACAGGTGCTTTGGGCGCTCGAGGATGCATTTAAATCCTGATACTGATATGTTAGTTTAACCAAGCACTAGATAAAAAAGAATCCAGTGGATGATCTCCCCTGGATTCTTTTTTTGAGCCGTTGGGCTAAATCTTTCAAATACAGATTTACAGCCAGGTCTTGGTGTCGTCTGCGACGGGCGTACCTTGAGTCACATGCATGATCATGGCATGGGCAATACTGCCTTTAAACGGAATTTCAGGCAGCTGATCGAATTTAAAGAATTGCGCATCGCTAATTTCTTCTTCCTGCAGCTGTAGCTCACCGCCAGCATATTCTGCCTTGAAGGCAATCATCAGATTGCTTGGGAAAGGCCAGGGCTGGCTGGCCAGATACTGAATATTCTTGAGTTGTAAGCCAACTTCTTCTAGCGTTTCACGACGTACTGCATCTTCCAGCGTTTCACCCACTTCAACGAAACCGGCAATCAGTCCATACATCTGGCTTTTAGTATTACGTGCATTTTTGGCTAGCAGAATCTCGTCTTTGCCTCGGGTAATGACGGTAATAACGCAAGGCTGTACCCGTGGATATTGCCGGTAGTTGCAGGATGGGCAGACCATGGCATATTCAACAGCATGCGCTTCAGTCGCTGTACCGCAATGACTACAGAACTTATGGTTACGACGCCATTCTAAAAGTTGTACTGCGCGGCTGGCCTGTTCGAATTGCTGGGTATTCCAGAACTGTAACAGCTGACGGATGGGAACTAGTTGCAAGCCTGCAGGAATCGGCTCATCGGGAAGAAGATCACGGGCAATCACCTGATCACCCGTGTGGAGTAGCAAATCACTTGCTAAGGCTTCAACCCGTGGAAGTTGAAAGTGTTGATCGACCAGCAGTTGCTGTTGTTGAAAAATATAAGCAAGTGATAATTTGGACATTAGGCAACTATTTTGAGTTTCTCACTACTGTCCAATGCTACCTGAAACATCGCCTGTAATACAGGCTGTTTGTTCTTTAAGTTATCAATCATCATGTCGGCACTGGCCAGGGTGTCTAAAGCACGATGAATTTCTTCCGGACTTAATGCAATCGACAGATCAATACGGTTCTTGATGAATTCTGCAGTGGTGGTGAACGCAGTACGAACATGTTCTGCATTCAGGAACAGCATCGCGCCGCCAATCTCGCAAAACTGTACAGGAACAGGTTCGAGGGCAGTCAAGTCATGATCTTGCAGGTAATTGCTGAGAATCTGGCTAGAAAGCTCGATCAGGGCCTTGGTTTCTGTGAGTAAAGCAGCGTGTGCTTCATCCAGACGGTCCAGAGAAATATTCATGTTGTTGACGCGCAGCTGCAAGCGGCTCGAAGTGTGATGACGTTCCAGTACGCCAATCGAGTTCATGGCAGACAGAATCACATTCATCAACTGCTGGGCAAAGCTGGCATCCTGCATAATCTCGGGCTGGCTCAGTGAAGCAGCCTGACGGGTCAGGTCATGATAGGCTTCATTCAGGTTCAACACCTTGAAGATATTGGCCAAACTATTCAGTTGAGCCTGTAATTCCTGAGTCTTTTCAGGCGTCATATTCTGATAGTTGAACTCGATGTCATTACGAATCTGTGCCATTTCCGTGGTCACCAACTCGCTGATGGTATGCATGGTTTCAAAGTCAGGACCATACAGGTGGCGACTGAAGACCTGTAATTGCATATCGGTCAGTAGGTCATCGCCAACATTGAGCTGGCTACGGATAGATTGCGCAGTTTCATCTTCCTGACTGATACACAGGCTGAACACATTGGCCAGATCAGCCAGCGAAGCCTTGAAACTGTCTGCCGAGCTAAAATATTGTGCCATGTTGCGTTCAATGCTCACCAGTGTGCGTAGACGTGGTTCATTAATCAGCAGGTGCTCAATATTGTTCAACGCGACATAGACCAGATTCCAGTACTGCTTGCTGTCATGTTGTTCTGCAAGTCCTGCCAGATAAGCCCCCACCAGTTTGATGGCTTGCAAATCCAGTTCACTTTCTTCCTGATTGATCAGCTTGTTGAGTGACAGCTTATACAGGCGATGTACATATTGGGATTTTTCCAGACTTGGTGCCTGTGGCAGCGCAAAATCAGGGGTGACGCAATCCAATAAATCTTCTACATGCTGGCCTTCAGTCGTCAGTGGTTTACCCAAAGCCAGTTCCAGACGGTTTAGGGTGTCCAGCAAAAACTGTGGAATTTTTACTTCACGCAGACAGATAAATTCGATATAGCGTTTCAGCATGGTGGTGCCTTCACTCAAGGCGATCACTTCTTGAGTATTGACCTGCGCCGGATTCCCCATAATCTTGCGCATTAATTCTGCTGAATATTGAGCGACTTTTGCCAGACTGGACATGTCGATGAGTGCCAGAACCTGGGCGCATTGTTCGAACTGATTTAATGCATCATCAATACCAAAAGGTAAAGTCTGGTCTTCTACCAAGGTGCTTACTGCTGATTCGACTAACTTGATCGAGTTATCAACCTCATTTTTTATTATCAGTAAAGCTGTTGGATCAAAATGTATAGAGGTTTGGTAAGACATGATCTGCACCTTTCCTAGAGTATTATCTATATATGAGCCCCGCTTTAAACTACGGGGCCTCTTTGTATTTACTATAACTGAAGAACGATAGTTTTAAACCTAAAGTATCCCCGGAAATGTAGATTTTATTTCGCGAAAAGGCAAGCAGTTCCATGTTTTTCTTCGAATTGTTTGACCCAATTCTCATGTTCCTGTAATTCCTGTTCTGACGGGAGAATCACCGGTAATTCAATTTCAACTCTGGCCATCCCTGAACGGCTGTTCTGGTCTTCAGACTGGGACAGGGCATCGATATCAAAAGACACCTGTCCACCGGTCATCGCCAGATAAACATCGGATAGGATTTCCGCATCGAGCAAGGCACCGTGGAAAGTACGGTCACGTTGTGGAATCTCGTAACGGCGCACTAAGGCATCCAGCGAATTTTTCTGCCCGGGATGCTTGGACTTGGCCAGTGCCAAGGTATCGGTGACGTCACAAACCTCGGAGAGTGCTTTAAAACCTGCACGTTTGAATTCCATATCCAGGAAGTTCATATCGAAGGTTGCGTTATGCGCAATAATTTCCGCGCCGTGTAAATAGTCAAACAGCACTTGAGAAATTTCTTCAAACAGCGGTTTGTCTTGCAGGAATTCGTCGGTGATCCCGTGGACATTCACAGAATCGCCGACCGGTGTTTTCGGATTGATATAAATATGAATCGAGCTGCCGGTCAGTTTGCGGTTAATCATTTCCAGCGCGCCGACTTCAATAATCCGGTCACCATCCTGATAATAAAAACCGGTGGTTTCAGTATCCAGAATCAGTTGTCGTGGGCCATGCAGCTGTAACTTGGCCGGTGTAATGACAATTTGCGGATGTATCTCAGTCGAGGCAGATGCGTCTGAAGATGAAGCATCTTCATTGCTGTCCGTTGCTAAAACTTCAGTCTGTACAATTTCTTCAACAGTCACTTCGATGATTTCTTCCGGCAGGTCTTCCAGCTCTTCTTCACTCTCAGCCAGATCCAGACCGAAAGGATCATCTAGCAACCAGTCGGGTTCAGATTTTTTTTTATCTTCAGACATTGAAGGGCTTTGCTTGGATTTTTTCAGGGTTTCATCAGCACCCAGATTGGCCAACTGATCGGCCATTTCATTGCCCGGATGTCCAGCATGACCTTTGACCCAGTGCCATTCGATGTCACGTCCCTGACAGACTTCATCGAGTTTTTGCCAAAGATCCGGATTTTTGACATCTTTCCAGTTTTTCTTTTTCCAGCCGTGAATCCATTCGGTAATGCCTTGTTTGACGTATTTGGAATCGGTATAGATCACCAGTTTGTCTTGCTTGTCACAGAACAGAATCCCTTCAATCGCAGCCGTCAGTTCCATACGGTTATTGGTAGTATGGTCTTCACCGCCACAGATTTTGTGTTCTTGTTGGCCATTAACAATGTACGCACCCCAACCGCCTAAACCCGGGTTGCCGCGACAGGCGCCATCAACATAAAGTGTGATAGTGTGTGACATAGATGAAATCCGATCAAAATAGAACAAGCTGGAAGGCTTATTGTATAGCGCAAATGCAGTCGATCAATCTATATGTCCGGGATTTTTTAATTTCTTGTAACATTTAACGTGAAATCGCGGTAAATTATTGGCTTGAGTCTTCGACATGCTTCACTACAATGGCATATCTAAAAAATAAATTTATATACGAGTTGTTTGGATTTCTTTATGTATAAACCAACCGCAATTTTGTGGCAGCCGACATTACCTACATTTTTAAAATATTCTGTACTGGGAACTGCGCTTGCTTCTCTAGGACTGACGGGCTGTTCATCTACACAAAGTGCGACCCAAACAGCATCAAGCAAGCAGGTTGGATCACAATATCTGGATGCCAGCAGTCTGGATGGACTCGAAGATTTACTCTCTGCAACGGATATGCGTGCAGTCGAAGGCGACCGTTTACAGATTCTGAAACATGGTGATGTCTGGAAACGCATGACCGTAGGTTTCAAGATGGACTTAAGTGTCTGGAATCCGCGGATTGATGCGCAGCGTGGCTGGTTTATTTCACGTCAGCCTTATCTGGATCGCTTAAGTGCGCGTGCATCACGTTATTTATATTACACAGTAAAAGAAGCAGAACGCCGTGGCATGCCGACCGAGTTGGCACTGTTACCAATTATCGAAAGTTCTTATGACCCGGCTGCGACCAGTAGTGCGGCGGCGGCAGGTTTATGGCAGTTTATTCCAAGTACCGGCCGCATTTATGGTTTAAAGCAAACTTCTTTATACGATGGTCGTCGTGATGTAGTGGAATCGACCCGTGCAGCCTATGAGTTTTTGGGCAGTCTGTATAACCAGTTTGGTTCTTGGGAATTGGCGCTCGCTTCCTATAATGCAGGCCCAGGCCGTATCCAGCAGGCGATTAACCGTAACAAAGCTGCAGGTCTGCCTACCGATTATTGGTCATTGAAATTGCCACAAGAAACTATGAGCTATGTGCCACGTTTTCTGGCAGTTGCACAGATTATTAAAAATCCAGGCAGTTATGGGGTGAGTTTGCCACCGATTGCCAACCGTCCGCATTTCCGTGAAGTGCCAGTGGGCGTTGCCAGTTTAAATGAAATTGCAGCCATCACTGGTCTAAGCCGTGCAGAACTGTATCAATTAAACCCGGGTCATCGTGGTGATCATATTGATCCTGCAAGTCCGCGCCGTATTCTGATTCCAGCTGACCTAAGTCCTTCAGTCGATGAGAAGCTGAAAAAATTATCCGGCTCAGGCGGTTTATGGGCGAGTAACACGAGCAGCCTGCCGCGAAATACGACGACAGTGGTGCCCACCAGAGCTGCACCGCCAGAATTAAATACCAAAACGATTACACCTTCTAAACAGACTCCGCCAGCGGTTGTTAGTAATCAGCCTGCAACGACTGTTGCCAAAACGACGACTCCGGCTAAAGCTGCAAGTACGCCACCTGTCGTCACAGCAGCGGTAAGTACCGCGACAACGGCAAATACTGTAACGCAGACTACGAAAAAGATTTCGACGCCTAAAGGCTCATCTGCCTTGGCCAGTTTTGCGGCACAAAGTGATTTGCCGATTCCAAGTGCGCCGCGTATTCCGGTAGCTGTAACACCTGCAGCGCCAGCGAAACAGATTCAGGTCGAACCACCGATTTCGGCAGCTGAGCGTCAGCAAGTTGAGCAGGCGGTCATCGCACAGGATATTCAGAAAACTGTAGATGAAATTCTGCAGCCTGTCGCAACACCGGCAGAACAGGCCCAAGTGGTTGAAGAGCTGAAAGCATTGGCGCCGGCTGGCACAGAAATTGTTGATCCTTATGATGGCAAAATCAAGCTGACTGCCATTCAAACCAGCCTGTCTGTGGCTGAGCAGCAAGGTAAAGAACTGACAAAAGGCTTCTCTTATCCAAAAGAAGTTGCTGACAATACCACTGCGAATTCGGTTGAAGCCCAGCTGAATCAGGGCAAAAATTACGTCAAGACTGATTCTGAAGTGGTGGTGGTTGCTCCAAAAGGCAAACGCAGTACCTATAAGGTGTTACCAGGTGATAATCTGGCAATGATTGCGGCTAAAAATGGCGTGAACTGGCGTGATGTGGCGAAATGGAACCAGATTGATCCAAATTCTCCGCTGTATGTGGGTACCACCATTTATCTGTATGATGCCAAACCGGTACAGGAAGCCAGCAAAGCCAAAGAAAAGCCGGAAACTTATGTGGTTCAGGCCAATGACTCTCTGACTAGCGTAGCGAATCAGTTTGGTTTTAGCGTGAAACAACTGGCTGATTTTAATGGACTGAGTACCAATAGCGGTCTGTTTGTTGGGCAAAAGCTGTCACTGAAAGAAACGGTTGCCTCTAAATCTAAAGCTGAAGAGATTAAAAAAGCTGAAACTGCCAAGGTTCAGACCAAATCTTATACGGTGAAACGCGGTGAATATCTGAAACTGATTGCCGATCGTTACGGGCTTTCAAATACCGAACTGGCATCATTAACGTCGGGTCTGACTGCCGGTAGCAGTCTGATGGTGGGACAGAAAATCAATGTACCACTTCAGGAAGTTGAAGGGCTAACAACATCTAACCAGAAAACTGAACAGAAGTTTGAAAATGTTAAAGTCGATCAGACTGCAACTGAAAACTATCAGGTCAAACGCGGTGAAACACTGTATAGCATTGCCAGTCAAAGCAAGCTGAGTGTCTCTGAACTGGCTGCACTGAATGGGTTGTCTGCCAATAGTGGTTTACGTATAGGTCAGACCATCAAGATTCCAGCCGGCAGTCAAATCCCTGAAACCTATACGGTTCAATCGGGTGATACGCTGACCGGTATTGCCGCAAGATATAATTTGTCAATGGACCAGGTGGCGAGCCTGAATGGCATGTCACGTAATGCAGGTTTGCGAGTGGGGCAGCGTCTGAAACTGAGTGGTGACGTGACAGAACCGGTAAGTGAAGTGGTCGCGGAAACTGCGGTCAAGAATACAAAATCGGATTCGCATGTGGTGAAGTCAGGTGAAACCTTAAGTTCTATTGCACGTCAGTATCATTTACAACTGAAATATCTGGCAGATTTAAATGGCCTGAATACCAATAGTACGGTGCGTATTGGTCAGCGTTTAAAAATTGAGGGTGACTTTCCGGTAGATAAAAAAGTTGAAGATGTGAAAGTGGCAACTAAGCCTGTAGCTTCTAAGGCAACTGAATCCTATACCGTTAAATCAGGCGAATCCCTGAATGCAATCGCCAGCCGTTTAGGCATAAGCGTGACCGACTTGGCTCAATTAAATAATCTAAGTCCACGCGCAGGATTAAGGGTCAGTCAAACCATTCAGATTCCAAAACTGGTGACTGATTATAAAGTCAAACGCGGTGATACCTTAATCGGTCTGGCTTCACGCTATGGTATGAACAGCAATGAACTGGCGGAAATGAATGATCTCAAACCGAATACGCAATTGCGTATTGGCGATGTGATTAAAGTACCGAATTAATGAATGGATCATGAGATTCGCTCATTTATTTAAAACTTTCAGGTTTATCTGGCTAGCCCCGCTGCTCGTGAGTAGCAGTTGGGCAGCCCTGATCACCACCCCATATATCGCGCTATATAACCAGCCGAAATATGCCCAGGCCAAATCCCTGCCTTATGCCAATCCGCAAGCAACGAAAGGCGGTACGCTGATTCTAGCAGCTGATGGCAGTTTCGATAATTTAAACAGCATGAATGGCAAGGGCAATGTCACTGAAGGGGGCAACTATATTTTTGACAGTTTGCTGTCCAAGTCACTGGATGAGCCCGGTGTGTACTATCCCTTGCTGGCGGAAAAAGTCAGTTTTGACCCCAAGAAAACCGCCTTTATTATTTTTCATTTAAATCCGAAAGCACGGTTTAGTAATGGCCAGCCGGTAACTGCACAAGATGTCAAATACAGTTTTGAACTGTTTCAGACCCAGTCCAATTTTGGCCTGCAGATGTATTTGGCTGATTTAAACCGGCTGGAAGTCCTGTCACCTTTACAGGTCAAAATGCATTTTAAATCCGGACATAATCCGGAAATGGCGATGATTGTCGCGCAGATGCCCATTTATTCTAAACAGGAATGGCAAAAGCGTAATTTTAAAGAATTGACGCTGAAACCGATGCTGGGTTCAGGGCCTTATGTCATTGAACACATAGATGCTGGACGTAGTATTAGCTACAAACGTAATCCCGGATACTGGGGAAAAGACTTGATGGTCAACCGCGGGCGTTATAATTTTGACCGGATCAAGTATCGTTATTATCGTAGTCCTGAAATCAAGTTTGAAGCTTTCAAGTCGGGCCAATTTACCTTGCATGAGGAAAAACAGGTCAACCGCTGGGTGAAAGACTACCAGTTTCCCGCCGTTCGGCAAGGACAGGTGCAGCGTTACCGCTTTCAGCATCACAACTCGATTCCGACCCAGAGTCTGATATTCAATACCCGCCGTCAGCCTTTTGCCGATATCCGTTTCCGCCAAGCCTTGAGTTTTGCCTATGACTTTGAATGGCTGAATAAAGCCATGTTCTATGGTGAATATCAGCGTCTGAACAGCTTTTTTTCCAATAGCGAGCTGGCATCTCATGGACGGCCAAGTGTTCAAGAACTGCACATTTTGAAACCCCATTTAAAGCAGCTTGATCCGGTTCAACGTCAGGCGGTACTTGAGGACTGGAAATATCCTCAGTCAGATGCCTCCGGTTTTAACCGGAACAATCTGTTAAAAGCCCGTCAATTGCTATTAAAGGCAGGCTATCGTTATCAACAGGGGAAGTTGGTCAATGCTGCCGGTCAACCGGTACAGATTGAGTTCCTGTTGCATCAGGCGGAGCAACAGCGTGATCTGATGCCATATCTACGTCATTTAAAACGCTTGGGCATTCAGGCCAGCATTCGTATGGTAGAAACCGCGCAATATTATGAACGGCTGCGGAATTATCAGTTTGATATGATTGTTGATACCATGCCGCAATCCCTGACACCGGGGCAGGAGCAGAAACAGTTCTGGGGCAGTCAGGCCGCAGCGCAGTCAGGTAATTATAATTATGCCGGCATTCGAAATCCGGCCATTGATGGAGTCATTCAGCAGGTGACTCAGGCTCAAAACCGTGAACAGCTGGTGAATAGTACCCGAGCATTGGACCGTTTACTGCGTGCAGGCTATTATCATATTCTGACTTATGGTACGGGTGAATACTGGTATGCTTACTGGAATATGTATCAGCAGCCGCAACGAAAACCTAAACTCTCCGCCGGGATTGATTACTGGTGGGTCGATGCAGAAAAGGCCAGACATGTGGCTGATTATTTCAAACAGCATTAAGCTCCAAGCCTATCAGGGAGTGCCATGAGCACTTATATTCTCAAACGTCTGTTGCTGATGATTCCAACCTTGCTGATCATTTTGCTGATCAATTTCATGGTGATCCAGCTGGCACCCGGTGGTCCGGTGGAGCAGGCGATTTATCAGGCGCAACAGGTCAATGGTTTGGCGCATACCGGATTGCAGTATCAGGGAAAGCAAGGCCTCACACCGGAGATGCTTGAGCAGATTAATATCCAGTACGGCTTTGACCAGCCGCTGCATATTCGATTTTGGGAAATGGTAACGCGTTATGCGCAGTTTGATCTGGGGCAGAGTTTTTTCAAAGACAAGCCTGTGACTGAACTCATCTGGGAAAAATTGCCAGTATCGCTTTCTTTAGGCTTGTGGAGTACCTTGTTGATTTATCTGGTCTCCATTCCTTTAGGGATCAGGAAAGCCCGCAAACATGGCAGTCTGTTTGATCAGACCACCTCTCTAATGTTGGCCGTGGGCTATGCCATTCCAGCCTTTATTTTTGCCATTTTACTTATCGTTTTTTTTGCTGGCGGGTCTTATCTGCACTGGTTTCCCTTGCAGGGCATTCGCTCTGAAAATTTTGCTGAACTCTCATTCTTTGCGAAAATTCATGATTATTTCTGGCATATGGCCTTGCCGCTGTTGGCCATGGTGCTCGGCGGATTTGCCAGTTTGACCTATCTGGTCAAATTTTCTTTTATGGAAGAGCTGAGCAAACAATATGTCCTGGCTGCGCGGGCCAAAGGTTTAACTGAACATGCAGTGCTGTATCGGCATGTATTCCGGAATGCCATTTTAGTGCTTATCGCAGGTTTGCCCGAAGTTCTGATCGGGGTGTTTTTCGTGGGCAACCTGTTCATCGAGATTATCTTTAATCTGGATGGGTTAGGCGTCTTAGGTTTTGAGGCGATTATCCAGCGTGACTATCCGGTGATTTTTGGTACTTTGTTTATCTTTACCTTGCTCGGTCTGATACTGCGTTTACTCAGCGATTTGCTCTATCAACTGATTGATCCAAGGATTCATTTCAGTTCACGTCGAGGATCACAATAATGTCTTCCTTGATGCAAGCACGCTGGCAACGTTTTAAGCAGCATAAGCTAGGCTTTAGCTGCTTCATTATTTTCAGTGCTATTTTCATCATTTCCTTGGGTGCAGAACTAATTGCTAACGATAAGCCCTTGCTGGTGAAATATGATCATGCTTTTTATCTGCCCATCCTGAAATCCTATCCGGAAACCACGTTTGGTGGAGTATTTGAGACAGAAGCAGAATATAAAGATCCCGTTGTACAGCAACTGATTGCAGAAAAAGGCTGGGCGATCTGGCCCATCATTCCATTTTCTTATCAAACGCCAAATTTTGAACTGGCTGAACCGGTGCCTTCGCCCCCGAGTGCGCAAAACTGGCTGGGAACAGATGATCAAGGCCGTGACGTTCTGGCACGGATTCTATATGGCTTAAGGATTTCATTACTGTTTGGTTTTGCACTGACTTTATTGTCTGCGGCGCTGGGAATTTTAGCAGGGGCAATTCAGGGTTATTATGGTGGATGGATTGACCTGATCGGGCAACGCATACTCGAAGTCTGGAGCGGTTTACCGATGCTGTTTATGGTGATGGTACTGGTCAGTCTGTTTACTCCGAGTATTTACTGGCTATTTCTGATCATGCTGTTATTTGGCTGGACCACACTGGTGAGTATGGTGCGCGCTGAGTTCTTGCGCGCCAGAAATCTGGAATATGTCTGGGCAGCAAGAAGTATCGGGGCCGGGGATGGACGGATCATGTTCAAACATATTCTTCCCAATGTGATAGGTTCTAGCCTGTCACAGTTACCTTTTATACTAACCGCCAATATTACTGCACTGACAGCGCTGGATTTTTTAGGATATGGTTTGCCACCCGATTCAGCATCCCTCGGGGAACTCTTGCTTCAGGCCAAAAACAACTTAAATGCGCCGTGGCTAGCATTGTCGGGATTCTTTAGTTTGGCCATTGTACTGAGTTTGCTGATCTATATGGGAGAAGCAGTACGGGATGCTTTTGATCCAAGAAACTAAATCACAAAAATCTTTAACCATGAAAAAATAAGCAGATAAAATTGTGTAAATTTGACAAGACTGATTGTCAATTGTTCTGGCTTACGTTATAAACGAGTACAAAATAAAAGTAACGTATCAGGACAGATCATGACTCAATTGGCCGATTCCATTCAAATTCGCAATACCACTTTTAAAAACCGCATCATTAAAGGTGCCATGAGTGAAGCACTGGCCAATGATGCCGGTCAGCCCAATCAGGCGCATTTCAAGTTGTATGAAGCATGGGCCGAAGGTGGCTTGGGTTGTGCTATAACGGGTAATATCATGGTGGATTATCGTGCCAAGAATGAACCGGGCGTCGTAGTGGTAGAAACAGAACGCGATCTGGCACAGCTTAAAGTCTGGGCCGACGTAGGCAAACAACATGGCATGGTACAACTGGTCCAGTTATCACATCCGGGGCGTCAATGTCCGAAAGGTTTGAATCGGGAAACTGTAGCACCATCGGCAGTGCCATTTAGTCCGGCACTGGCTGTTAGCTTTGGTACCCCACGGGAACTGCGTGAAGATGAAATCCTGGATATTATCCAGCGCTTTGCCACTTCGGCTGCCATTTGTGAACAAGCAGGATTTGAGGGGGTGCAGTTGCATGGGGCACATGGTTATCTGATTAGCCAGTTTCTGTCACCGCTGACCAATAAGCGTCAGGATCAATGGGGTGGTAGTATTGAGAATCGTACCCGTTTCTTGCTGCAAACCTATCAGGCTGTTCGTGCTGCGACTTCGGAAAATTTTATTATTTCAGTCAAGCTGAATTCAGCTGATTTCCAGCGTGGCGGTATTAGCGAAGAAGATGTCATTTATGTCTTTAAGGCGATGGACGCTGCAGGCATTGATATCATTGAAGTGTCAGGTGGTAGCTATGAAGCACCTGCGATGGCCGGCGTGAAAGCAGACAAGCGCAAGGCCTCGACCATTGCTCGTGAAGCCTATTTCCTCGATTTTGCCGAAAAAATCCGTCAGGAAGTGAAGTGCCATATCATGGTCACTGGTGGATTCCGAACTGTTGAAGGCATGAATGCCGCGCTTGACAGTGGTGCTTGTGATTTTGTCGGGATTGCACGTCCCTTTGCGGTAGAACCTGACTTGGGCAATCGTCTGGTTGCAGGGCATGATGTACGTTATGCGGTTGAGAAAATTAAAACCGGTATTCCAATGGTCGACAAAATGGCGATTATGGAAATCATCTGGTATGCCGCGCAGTTTAAGGAAATTGCCAAAGGCAAGCAGCCTAATCCGAAACTGTCACCACTAAAAGTCTTTTTGCAGTATCTGAAAGGCAATGTCAAAGCGGTGATCAAGGGACAATTAAACTCGCGAAAATCGGCTTAATTTATATTAAAAAAAACCGGACACTGCAAATGTCCGGTTTTTTAATTTCTGGCATTTAGGAGTGCTTTAGGAATAATGCATCGCTTGGGTCTGAAAAGGAAATAATAACTGACTTAACTGACGAGTCGCCCATAAGCCTATTTCGGTATGATGCATATGCGGTGTAGTATAAGGAATCAGTAAATCAATTTTCTGTTCAGCACCCTCACAGCGCATGAAGCGGCTTTTTAACTGATTTAAGCGCTGCTGGTCCATACGGCTCATTGCAGGTTCAATTTTTGCTTGTGATGGGGCTGCACTACGTGAGGACAGGCGAGTTGCCAAGCCTGCACCCTGAATCCAGTCTTTAATAATCTGTTTTTCGGTCGCATTAAAGACCCCAAACATTTTACCTTCCGGATGATCGATCATTTTCCAGAAGCGACTTTGTTCTACTGGCGCATCTTTCACGATCCAGCCTTTTTCAATCATCACCTGCAAAAATTCGCTAATCTGGGCAGGATCGGATAACCAATCATTGATGGTCTTGCCACTAAACTGACATTTCTGATTATGAATATATTGACCAATCAGCGCTTTATTCTGGAAAACTTTTAAAGCCATCTGCCCAATATCCAGTTCCTTGATGATTTGGGAAGAACTTCTACCAAGGTCATTCAGGACATAGCCTTTTTTAATCAGTTCCAGATAAGTTTCTGGGTTTTCTGCATGATTAAAATGCTGGATAAATGCTTGCAGGGATTTCTGCGCATGACCATTGTGAGCATTATCAATAGTAATGTGCACATTAAAATAATGCGGATCGATACCCAGTTCAGCCAGTTCATAATTGGTGATTAACAAATGCAGTGGTAACTGTTCATAACCGAGATTAAAGCCAATGACCAAAGGTAGATACTTGGCCGGGGCATAAGCCAGTGCCAACTGTACGGCAGCCTGTTCGTAGTAACTATCATCTAAATGCTCGGCATAACTGTTCAGCTCATAATGACTCAACAGGTCCTGATACATGGTGACATGGTTGGCACGCGGATGCCCTAAACCAAGCTCTTCGAGATAGATGTAAATCAAATCTTTCAACTCGGGCTGATTACAGTTTGGCACGGTTGAATACAACCAAGCACCATCGACCAGTTTAACCGGTGCAACTTTCGCCAGGAATTCGAAAGCCTGAGAAACCGTCGGAAAATATTCCCGGGGCTGCTGCTGTTTCCGGCGATTGACATAGGTCTGGAAAGTCGCACAAACCTGATGATGTTGTTCTAAAAGATGCTGTTCAACCTGTACAGGCTGATCCAACCATCCGAGAGTATCAATATTTAAATTTTTAATCAGATCGCTCAAATAAGATTCGGCTTTTTCGGTTTTGGTATATGTCGAAATTTCAGTATCTTGAAAAAAGTCGACCCAATCCTTAAAGCTTTTAATTTGATAATTATGATTTTTATTTGGCGATAAAGGTAAACTTAGCTCTGTGCTGACGAACATAATCTGATCCTTGCAGATTTCTCTTGATTTACCTTAACGTGCCCTCTAAAAGCAGGGTGTTGAATTTTTGTTCTAATTTATTAGTGTATTGATTTAAATGAAAATGAACGGATATTTCTATGAATAGAAATGTTAAAACAATACAAATTGTAAAATTAAGAATGGGATGGCAGCCCCCAGAAAGAGAGCTAGATTTGAACGAATGATAAAAACAAGGTTTAAAGTTTTCAGAAATAAAATTTGCAAGACAAAAAAAGCCCGAGTCGCAATGCTCGGGCTTTTTGTTGAGATGTTGCCATCTCGAATATGGCGTCCCTACGGGGATTCGAACCCCGGTTACCGCCGTGAAAGGGCGATGTCCTAGGCCTCTAGACGATAGGGACAGTACAGAAGATAAATTTTAAAACCGCTACTTTAGCTTGAAGTAATGGCGTCCCTACGGGGATTCGAACCCCGGTTACCGCCGTGAAAGGGCGATGTCCTAGGCCTCTAGACGATAGGGACTTAATAAAATATACTTCTGAAAATTGGCGTCCCTACGGGGATTCGAACCCCGGTTACCGCCGTGAAAGGGCGATGTCCTAGGCCTCTAGACGATAGGGACGTTTCAGAGGTGGGCGTATAATAGGGTGAAACCAGGGGGGTGTCAAACGCATTTCCATAAAAAAAATGATTTTCTGGGTTGAGTGCATAAATTTAAAACAATCTAGAGAAAATACTGGAAAATTACATGGTTTAAGCTGGATTTTTAAGCAATTCCAGAATTGCTTCTACCACCTGCGGATGGAGTAAATAGCCGGTAATATCATGCGGGCGGTGAATATGGGTACGAATGCCGTGGTTAATAATTGCGGGTTGAAACTGAAATGGCGGTTGTGTAAGAGGAAAGGCGGTAAGAAAATCATCAGTTGAATAGAAATTTATCCAGTCGCCTGTAATTGCAGTAGGTCGTACAATGGGTTGCGGTAAATGTGACTGGATCACCTGGAAGGCTAGTGGCGATCCTAAAGTAATAAAACGCTGTACATTCAGTTCAGAATGCTGGATGAGATAGTTATAGGCAATCACACTGCCCAGAGAATGAGCAATCACAATGCAAGGTTTGCGACCATTCAATTGCCGGGCAATCCGTTCATGAACTTCCTTCATGAAACCAGGATTGTCGAGATACAGATAGGTTTCAATCAGAAATTTCTGAAGCAGGCTACGATGCAGGCTGGGAAAATAATTAAGCAATAATACAAAGTCTCGTAGTGCAACATTTTTGCTCAGCGTGGTAATAAATTTGAATTTCTGTTTGAAATCCATCGGGTCATTCAGATGAAGCTGAGGAAGATCTGAAATCACGGGCTTGCGCCAGCCAGGACGTGGAACGGGTGCAGGAAGCTGAGGATGGACAGGTTGACGGAAACGAAAGCTGGGCCATTGCTGGGGCATCAAGGTTCCAGCATTCAGGATGTTGCGAACGTTATAGTGTGAAAGCAAGTCTCCATAAAATGGAATGTGAATGTGACGTCGTAAATAACTGAATCTGGCATCATGACGGTGTTTGCGAATGCCTTTTTGAAGTATATGCAGCCAGCGCTGGCGGATCGATGCAGCACTATGATGTTGCTGGTTCATTCCATGAATAAAAATAACTTTCATCGATACCTCACGGAGGTCGATCTATATATTCACAGTATAGAGAAAATTGCGGCAAGCCAAGCTGCACTTTTTGTGGCGTTAATGTGTAAATTATCTTTGATAAAACAATCATTAACAGACATCTGTATATTTATAAAAAAGGCAGAAAAAGCAGTAAATTGGTAGGTCTGGATGAAAGATTTTATTGAATAGAAAAAGAATATGAATGGAGCTGTAAAAGTTGAATTTAGAGTTTGACGTGAGTCTTATAGCAATTCCAGTAGCGCTTTAATGACGTCTGGATGCTGAATATAACCATCAATATCATGCGGATGATAAATGGAGGTATGAATCTCCTGATTAATAATCGCAGGCTGAAGCTGGAAGGGTGGTTCTGATAATGGAAAGGCAGTCAGAAAGTCATCGCTACAATAGAAATTTATCCAATCGCCTGAAATTGCAGCAGGTCGTACAATCGGTTGCGGCAGATGAGCCTGGATGACCCGAAATGCCAACGGTGATCCAAGAGTAATAAAACGCTTGATATTCAGCTCCGGATGCTGAATCAAATAATTATAGGCAATCACGCTCCCGAGTGAGTGTGCCACCAGAATCTGTGGCCTGCTGCTATAGAGTTGATCATGAATGCGGCGGTGAACTTCCTGCATAAAATCCGGGTTGGCCAAATAAAGATAAGTTTCCAGCAAAACTTATGCAAAAAGCTGGCATGTAAGCTGGGAAAATAATTGATGAGTACCGCAAAATCCCGCAAGGCAATATCTTTGCTTAATGCTGTGATGAACTTCAGTTTCTGATTGAAATTCAGGGCATCATCAAGATTTAACTGCGGGACGTCACAAATTTGATAGGTGCACTGGTCTAGTGGCGGTGCCGGTTGTAGCTGTGCGGGATGTAAAAAAGGGAAATGCGGCCACTGTTGCGGCATCAGGGTGCTGGCATTCAAGACATTATAAAAATGATGCCGAGAAAGTAAATCACCATAAAAAGGGATACGGATATGCCGCTTTAAATAAGTAAAACGGGCTTGCTGTTGTGGGTTTTTCCGGAGGCCTGTTTTGAGGAGATGCAGCCAATATTGACGTAATGAAGTAGCCGTATACTGTTGCTTGTTCATGCCGTGAATAAACACAATTTTCATCGACGCACCCTTAAGGCTGCCCACTATGGTCATAGTATAGATAAAAAAAGAGCGGCCGAAGCCGCTCTTTTAAAACTGATGATTAAGACTTGTTATGATAAAAGGCATAATAACTTGCATAACACGCTGCAATAAACAGCAGACATCCTACGAAGCTGATGCGCATTGATGGATCAAAGACCATACTGATACAGGTAATAAAACAGAACACAAAGCCCAGGATTGGCACAATCGGGAACAATGGTGCAGCAAAGCCCAGTTCTTTGGCCGTATGACCCTGTTTATACCACTGACGACGGAAGTTGAACTGGCTTAAGCAAATACTCATCCAGACCACCACCATGGTAAACGCCGCAACGCCCAGCAAGTTGGTAAAGATCGTTTCTGGCGCAAACTGTTCAGACAATAAACCTGGCAATGCACCCAGCATAGTTACCATAACTGCAATATACGGTACACCGCGAGCATTCAGTCTTGAGAATACTGCAGGTAACTGTTTGCTGTATGACAATGACCACATCATACGTGAAGCAGCAAATAAGCCCGAGTTGGCAGCAGATAACAATGCAGTGATAATTACAAAGCGGATGATGTCTTCAGCATATGGGATACCAATGTGCTGGAATACGGTTACGAACGGACTGCTACTCACGCCTTCAGCGGCTAAGCCCGCTTCCTGATGCGGAAGTAAGGCTGTTACCACGATAATGGTACCTACAAAGAAAATTAATAAGCGGAAAATTGCCGTATTAATCGCTTTAGGGACATTTTTCGCAGGATCTTCAGTTTCACCGGCAGCCACACCAATCAGCTCGGTACCAGAGAAGGCAAAGTTCACGATCAGCATCGTAGCAAAAATCGGGAATAGACCTTCAGGGAACCAGCCTTGTGCAGTCAGATTGGTAAATAAAGGTGCAGCTTCATAGCCTTGATAGCCCAGAACACCAAAGATGGCCAATAGACCTAAAAGAATAAAAGCAACAACCGTGACCACTTTTACCAGTGCTAGCCAGAATTCGGATTCGGCAAACCAGCGAGTAGAAATCATATTTAGACTAAATACGAATACACCAAAGATAATGGTCCATAACCACATAGAAATGTCCGGGAACCATTCCTGCATCAGCAAGGCCGCTGCAGTAAATTCAGTTCCGAGAGTGACCGACCACGTCAGCCAGTATAACCAGGTGATGGTATAGCCTGTGCCTGGCCCAATATAGCGTTTGGCATAAGCACCAAATGAACCAGATTCTGGCATATGAACGGCAAGTTCGCCCAAACATAGCATCACCATGTACGCGATAATACCGCCCAGGAGATAAGCGAGAATGGCACCTACAGGCCCCGTTTGTGCAATGACTTCACCCGACCCTAAGAATAGGCCTGTTCCGATTGCGCCACCAAGCGAAATCATGACCAGATGTCGAGTACTCATAGCGCGTTTTAAAGGCGCAGAATTGCCCTGATGCGTAGCATCATTCGGAGATGAGTGCATAGGAAATAAGAAATACTTCAAAGGAATGAAGCGAGCTATTGTAGTGAAAAACTACAAATCTGCAATCGAATAATAGTAATTTCGAATAAGGTCTGATCGTATGAGATCAATAGATGGCGTCCCTACGGGGATTCGAACCCCGGTTACCGCCGTGAAAGGGCGATGTCCTAGGCCTCTAGACGATAGGGACGTTGCGAGGTGATGCGTATATTAAGGATTAAGCCGGGGTTTGTCAAAAGGGTTTTTGCTAAAATTCATTTAACAGTTTAAACATTAGGCAAAACAAAAACTTTATTTTATTAAGATGTTATTTTCTGAACAGATTTCAGGACTATAAAAAATAAATATTTGAAAAGATCACTAAAACTTAGTGATCTGGAGTTTGATATTGCTCAGGCTGAGAGTTTTCAGCTGGGGTTGATACTGTCTCAGTCTCCGCAGTGTTGTCATCATCACGGTTGACGATATAGAGATATAGCGCGGATGGGGCTAAAATCAGTAAAACCAGTAAGATCTTTTTTAACATGATACAAAGGCAAAATATGAAATCGCATTAATTATAGCCTAAGCAAATCTAAAAGAGCAGCAGCATGTACCTATTCAGGCTCTAGAATTTAAAAGTAACATCTGCAATAAATTGGCGGCCGATTTCAGTCATTACACGTGGTCTATCATTTGAGGTCGAGCCTGTTGTATAGGTATTCACGCGGTTGGTGACGTTGTTAATGATTAAACCAAAAATTGCCCTTAAATCTTTTGAAATTTCCCAATCATAGGTGGTGCGCATATCCCATGTAAATTTTGGTTTAATTTCAGAGGCTAAATAGGTGTCAAGCAGTTCACCTTCATACTCGACTTTGTCATTTTTATCGGAGACTGCAACCATATCATCGTAACTGTCTTTATAGCTAAAGAAGTTTGAAATACGTACAGGCAGTGTATCGAATGCAATATCCCAGTTTACTCGTGCGGTCCATGGTTGGTTAAAGTTTGGGGCAGGGCGGTCTGACCAACGAATAATTTGACCATCATAAGAGACCCATTCATCTTGAGTGGCTTGATCATAGGCTGACGTGTAATCTACATAACTGCGGAAGACTTCACTGTAGTCAAATCCCAAGGCAAATAAATGTTGGCTATCCCCCAGAGCGATCGGTTGACGATTTCTAAGTGTTAAGGTGTAGATGTCAGCTTTGCCACTTCCATCATTGTTATATTTGTAGAAAAATTTTGATCCATCTAAAGGAGTAACTTTAGTTTTTGATATTTCATCCTGATATTTACGATTGACCCATTTTAGCCCTAGATCCCAATTCTGGATTTGTGTATTCAGGCCTAAAACAGTCTCGTCACTGAAAGGCGTATTGAGCGCTGAACTACGCGCACCGCTGGATAGTGCAGTTTGTGTTTCTACCCAAGGCGCATGTGGGTTTTCACGTGACAGTTTATAGAGCAAATCATTTTGAATTTCATCCAGTTCTGTACCTAACGTTTGCTGACCATAGTAGCGATTCCACCCAGCGGATAAATGCAATTGATCATTACTAAAGGGTTTGTAAGAGAGATGGCTACGAGGAGCAATATTGATATTACTACTTAAAGAGTCATAATCAGCGCGAACACCAAGGCGTGTTGAAATTTGATCATTCCATTGAATATTGTCTTAAATAAATATATTTAGGCGATCTTGCTGGGCTTGAATATCACCAGCTTTGTACAGAGTGCCACCAGCGATATATTGTCCATTCCAACCATTTATCGTTAGTTTATCATCACAATATGGGTCACTTTGAAGGCAGGTAGTATCTTTGCCAAGTTCTTTTAAGTTGATCTTTGTCGCGAGTAAAACATCCTCGGCTCGTTTCCACTCAACATGAGCATGGCTATAACCCGCACCTAGAGTCATGTTGTGTTGGGATTGACCAACTTTAAATGGGTCTATATTGGCTTGTAGGTCGTAAGAGAGAACGTCTTGGAGTTGTTTGATTTCTCCCATGATGGCGCCTTCTCGAACAACATCGGTATTATTCCAATCTTTACTTCCTTCGGCGTAGTACCAATGCATACTGTAGTTATTATCTGCAATGCGTTGTGTCGCCGAGTTTTGGAAATTAAGTTTATGTACGAGAGTACCTAGATTGAATTGGTGTTCGAGTTCAGAGAATAATGTAAGTGTTTCTGTCTCAGTAGTACTACCTGAATCACGATTGCTGTCCACACAACTTAAGCTATCGAGCAAACCATAATCGAAACCAAACTTCGCTTTGGTTGAGGCGTTTGGTGTATAAAATAATGTTGCACCAAGATTTGAGATATGTCGTTCTTGATCAATTGTTTTAGGTGTTTCAAAGCCACTTTTGACTGGGATGATAGACTCTCGTTGAGAGGCATAAGCATTAAAGCCCCAATCATTCGAGAGCTTCCCATAAATATTGGTGCTTAGACCTTGTTTGGTATATTCCTTTTGGTATTCATCTGTGGGCTCTTCAAATTTACTTTCTTCTAAAGGTGAAATTGAGTTGTAGCGAGCCCAATCGCTTTCAGTGTAATCGTAATTGATAGAACCGTGAATTTTCCCTATCTCTGTTTGCGGTGCACATGTTTTAGCATTTACAACACCACCTGTGAATTGACCATAAGCGGCAGACACGTTGCTATCTAATACTTCAAGCTCACAAAGTAGGTTAGTGTTCACTGCCATAGCTTGTGCGCCAGTTCCGATATCTTGAAATGTATTTGTGTTTGAATTTGCTGGATTAATAAGTAGGTTGTTGGAAACACCATTCACAATAAAATTGTTTTGGAAGGTTTGTGCGCCATTAATAGAGATTTCGGCAGGTTTAATTTCACCTTGAGAACCTGCTGCAAGTTGTGACTGACTAAATTGAACATTTGGATTTAATTTTAAAAAATCGGTAATGTTCTTTGAGCTATTTGGCATCCTTTCTAAATCTTCTTTTGAATAAACTGTTTTTCCAACTTCACTTGCTTGCTGAGCTTCGATAATAATCGTGTTGAACTTAACCGTTGCTTCATTGAGGACAGGCTCTTGATAATTTGATTCTTCTGCAAAACTAGATGTTGATAAAGCTGTTAAAACTGCAATAGAAAGTGGGGAATAAGCAAAACGCATGAGAAGGGTTGAATATGCGAAAGATAATGGAAGTGATTATCATTAAATTTAAGAAGGCAATCAATAGTAATGAGAATTATTTTCATTAATTAGTAAAAGCGTAAGACTTGAGCAGCTTAAGATGCTGATCAAAGAAATATAAAGAAGAGAAAAAATAGATGGCGTCCCTACGGGGATTCGAACCCCGGTTACCGCCGTGAAAGGGCGATGTCCTAGGCCTCTAGACGATAGGGACGTTTAGAAGATGGCGGTATCTTATTGATCCGCCACCAGAGTGTCAAGCAGGTGAGGTGCGAGTTTGTTTAAAATATAGCAAAACAGTTCAGCGGTCTTCTGCGTATCATATAATGCAGAATGGGCTTCTTTGCCATCAAACTCAATCCCAGCCTGAATACAGGATTTTGCCAGTACGGTTTGACCAAACATCACCGCGCTTAAAGTCACTGTATCGAAGACAGAAAAACTATGAAACGGGTTCTGGTTTTTGGTTCCGGTACGCGCAATCGCGGCCTGAAGAAAACCCAAATCGAAATGTGCATTGTGTCCGACTAAAACCGCATGGGTACAGTTTTGCTGGCGACGCACTTCATTCACAGATTTAAAAATACGCTTAAGCGCAGTTTTCTCATCTTCAGCCATGGCGATTCGCATTGGATTAGAAGGATCGATCCCAATAAACTCTAGCGAACGACGGTCGAGGTTGGCTCCCTCGAAAGGATTGATATGTGCATGGTAAGCTTGACCTGGCACAAATTGACCATCTTCATTATAAACAATCGGAATGGCCGCAATTTCCAGCAATGCATCAGTCTGTGCATTAAAACCTGCAGTCTCGACATCGACAACTACAGGTAAGAATCCACGAAAACGTTGACCAATGATTGGGAGCGTTTCATTTGTCACACTTTTCTCCATTGAATGGTTTTACCCGCATATAACGGAATAATCTGTTCACCATCCAGATAGTCTAAACTTTCAGGGATTACTTGATCTTCTTTAACCAGGGTAATTGTGCTGGTATTACGTGGCAGGCCATAGAAGTCTGCACCAAAATGGCTGGCAAAACCTTCCAGGCGTTCAATTTTACCAACTTGATCAAATGCCTGAGCATACAGCTCAATAGCAGTCGGCGCACTATAACATCCTGCACAGCCACACGCATTTTCTTTTGCATTTTTTGAATGCGGCGCGCTATCTGTTCCCAAGAAGAATTTAGGATTACCGCTGGTTGCGACTTCTAACAAGGTTTGCTGATGCGTTTGACGTTTTAAAATCGGCAAGCAGTAGAAATGCGGCTTGATTCCACCGACCAGCATGTCATTGCGGTTAAACAATAAATGTTGTGGTGTAATGGTTGCAGCCACATTACGGTCTTGCTCAAGTACAAAGTTTGCTGCTTCGCTGGTAGTGATGTGTTCGAGCACCAGTTTCAGCTTGGGAAATTGTCTAAGTAATGGTGCCAGCAATTCATCCAGAAAACGCTTTTCACGGTCAAAAATATCGACGTGATTATGCGTCACTTCACCATGCAGCAATAAAGGCACCTGATGTTCTTCAAGCTGTTCAATTACGCCGTAGACCTTGCTCATGTCGCTCACGCCACTGTCGGAGTTGGTGGTCGCACCTGCAGGATAGAGCTTGATGGCATTGACATGCGCAGATTCTTTGATCTTTTTAACTTCACTTGCCGGGGTGTTGTCAGTGAAATACAGTACCATACGTGGGTCGAAATTTACCCCTTCAGGCACATGTGCCATGATGCGTTCACGGTAGGCATTGGCCTCTTCGACGGTTTTAACGGGTGGCACCAGATTCGGCATGCAAATGGCGCGAGAAAACTGCTTGGCTAAATCTGGAACGGTACGTTGAAGTGCTAAACCATCACGCAGGTGAACGTGCCAATCATCTGGCTGGAGAATCGTAATCGTATTCAAGGCAAATTCAGTCGAACAAATAAAACAAATGATAATCCATCTATAGTAAAAATGGTAACGAGAAAGCGCTACAAAATAAGGGATATGTATAAATTAATTTTAAAAAGTATGTTATTTTAAAATTAATAAAAAAATTACATAAATACTTGGCAATGGAATACAAGTACAATCTAGTGAAATTGCAAGATGATAAAGAAGACATAGAACAACTGATTACACGGCAAAGTCAGCGTGTAGGCCCGGTCTTCCCTCAACATCTGGAACAAAAATTCTGGACCAAAAATCTGGAACGCGCCCGCAAACATGTCGAAAAATATGTGTGGGCTGGGGTATTGGCCTATTTCCTTTTTTTAGTGGTAATGATTCCTACAGATTACTGGAGCATCAGCAAAGAATATTTCGTGCATGATTTTGTCCTGTGTATGTTGGGTTTGCTCAACGGCGGCGTGTCATTAATCATTTTTTATATGTTCTCCTGTTTACCCAAGATCAAGCGCTTTTTTCCGCAGGCTTCGATGCTGTTGGTGTTCTGGATACAGGTGTCAATTTCATGCATTACCATGTCGATTAAAACTGATGCCTTGCAGCATCAGTCCATGGCCATAGTCACGATCGTGTATATCCTGGGTTATATTCTGACCGGTATTAAACCGATTCAGATGCTGGTCACCGGATTACTCGCTGCGGCAACTACTATTCTTGTATTGTTTAGCCTTTCAGTTGAATTTAATCCTATGGTTTTTGGCCGGATTTTAATTGGAAGTTGCTTGCTGGGTTATGTGATTAGCCATATGATTTTTGCCCGTGAACGTGTGATTTTTCTCTATAGCATTCGCGCCAGAATCAGTGAGCAGATCCAGCGTATTCATACCAACGAATTATTACATTTGAGTCAGTACGATGAACTGACCAAAATTTCCAATCGACGGACTTTTGATGAGACGCTGCAAGTGCATTTCGAAAGTGCACGCCGTGAAGAAACGGCATTAGCGATTCTGTTTATCGATGTGGATTTCTTTAAGAATTACAACGATTTTTATGGGCATCAGAAAGGTGATGACGTCATTTCGACTATTGCCAAAACCATCAAAAATGCGATCCGTCATATGGACTTTGTCGCACGTTATGGTGGGGAGGAGTTTGTAGTGCTCTTGCCAGAAACGGATGCACATGGTGCTTATGCAGTGGCTTCAAATATTTTTAAGGCGATTGACCGTCTGGAAATTCCACATGAAAAATCCTCGGTTGCGAAATATATCACCATCAGTTTAGGCATTACCGTCTATCGTGGTGAAGATGATATTGATAAAGACGCCTTATTAGGAATCGCGGATCAGGCGCTATACCGCGCCAAACAGCTTGGACGCAATCAGATTTATTATCAGTCCATTCGTTCAGTGAATTCAGATATTGCAAATGGCTAGATATTTTTAAAATGAATAGAACAATCATCAATAAAAAACCGCTCATCAGGAGCGGTTTTTTATGCAACTTAAATGACTAAAACTTAGTTTTTGTCTTTCAGTTGTGGCACTGCAGATGCTGAACCAACTGCGAGTAAACCAGTCTCTGTATAGATGCCCAGTTTAGCACGAGTATCCGTGATGTCGAGGTTACGCATGGTCAACTGACCGATACGATCCATAGGAGAGAACATAGAATCACCTTTCTCCATAGTCAAACGCTCAGCTTCATAAGTGAGGTTCGGAGATTCAGTGTTCATGATAGTGTAGTCATTACCGCGACGAAGTTCGATCGTTACTGTACCGCTAACCGCTTTAGCCACCCAACGCTGTGCAGTTTCACGCAGCATTAGCGCTTGAGAGTCGAACCAGCGACCTTGGTAAAGCAGACGACCTAAACGCAAACCGTTAATGCGGTATTGTTCAATCGTGTCTTCGTTATGAATACCTGTTACCAGACGCTCATAAGCGATGTGAAGCAACGCCATACCCGGAGCTTCATAGATACCGCGAGATTTCGCTTCGATGATACGGTTTTCGATTTGATCCGACATACCTAGACCATGACGGCCACCGATGCGGTTCGCTTCAAGAATAAATTCAACTGGATCTTCAATACGTTGACCGTTGATGGCAACCGGGAAGCCTTCTTCAAAAGTAATCGATACTTCTTCAGCTTTTACTTCTACGTCATCTTTCCAGAACGCAACGCCCATGATTGGCTCAACGATTTTGATACCTGCATTCAGGTATTCAAGATCTTTAGCTTCGTGTGTCGCACCCAGCATGTTTGAGTCAGTTGAATAGGCTTTTTCTTTTGACATTTTATAGTCAAAACCATTGTCGATCAGGAACTGTGACATTTCTGCACGGCCGCCCAGCTCGTCAATGAAAGTTTGGTCTAACCAAGGCTTGTAGATTTTAAGCGCAGGATTGGTCAACAAGCCATAACGGTAGAAACGCTCAATGTCGTTGCCTTTATAAGTTGAACCGTCACCCCAGATGTTAACGTCATCTTCTTTCATGGCAGTTACAAGCATGGTGCCTGTTACTGCACGACCCAATGGTGTCGTGTTGAAATAAGGCATACCACCTGTAGAAATATGGAAAGCGCCACATTGAATTGCAGCAATACCTTCTAATGCAAGCTGTAAACGGCAGTCGATTAAACGTGCTTTTACTGCGCCATAAGCTTCAGCTTTTTTTGGAATCGCATCGTAATCGTCTTCGTCTGGCTGACCCAAGTTTGCTGTGTAAGCATAAGGTTCAGCGCCTTTTTGTTTCATCCACAAAAGAGCAGCAGAAGTATCTAGACCACCAGAGAAGGCAATACCAACTTTTTTACCTACTGGGACATTCTGCAAGATAGTTGCATTATCAGACATTGTTCATCCTAATGATATGAAATAGGCACGCCAGAATTGGTGGCCTGAAAAAATACATATTGCATCAATTGTATCATTAATTTATTTAGGTTTGCTTTAGAAAAGAAAAACTCGTTTTAAAATCTCTATTCAATAGGCTTAAATAATCATAAATCGCACGATTTTCACCAGAATCCTGCTGAAAACAAAGAAAATTGGTTATATTCAGCCGAATAAAGTTAAAAACCAGATAAAACAGGAATAAAAGCATGGCGACTCATATCCCACCTTTACCTAATTTAAATCCTAAACCCAAGAATGAAACGCTGGCACTGTTGCATGGGATTTATGCCGGCCTGATTGGTTTTAGTACTGTACTGTTTTTATATCTTGAATATCAGCAATCCAGTATTTCCATGCTGAGTTTAGGTGTGGTGCTGCTGCTTTTAGGCTTACTGATGTTTTTTAATATACAGGCCAGTATCAAGGTGAAGCAGGGCAATGGTTTAGGACGAACTTTATCCAGAATAATGGCCATTCTAATGTTGCTGAGTTTTCCAATTGGTACAGTATTGGGTGCGATTGCATTATGGAAATCCAGCGCACGACAATGGCAGAACTAATCTGTCATGTATGTAGCCAGCTGATGTTGAAGATTGATATTTGTGCCTGAAAATGCTGAACTCCGGGTCATAAAAAGCCTCTGAAAATCAGTTAAAGTAAGGGCATGACTTGCTCAGCCAAATATAATCAGGGATTTGTTATGACCACGACGCACTATGCCAACATTTTAAAGCCACTGCATTTGGGTTTTACCACTATTAAAAACCGGGTGGTGATGGGGTCGATGCATACTGGTCTGGAAGACCGCTTCTATAACTATCCTAAACTGGCAGCGTATTTTGGTGAACGTGCAAAGGGTGGCGTAGGTCTGCTGATTACGGGTGGAATATCGCCAAACCGTCAGGGCTGGTTGTTGCCGGCAGGCGGTACCATGAATACCTTGGGGGATATTGCGCCGCATAGTCTGGTGACACATGCAGTGCATAAGCATGGTGCTAAAATTCTTTTACAAATTCTGCATGCTGGACGCTATGGCTATCAGCCTTTTGTGGTTTCGGCCAGCCCGATCAAATCACCGATTTCTCCTTTTAAACCGCGTGAAATGTCAGATAAACAGATTCTGAATACCATTCAGGATTATGTGAAAACTGCCAGTATTGCCAAAAAAGCCGGCTATGATGGCGTGGAAATTATGGGTTCGGAAGGCTATTTACTGAATCAGTTTTTAAGCCGTCATGTCAATCAGCGTAACGACCGTTGGGGTGGCCCGATCGAAAACCGGATGCGTTTTGCCGTAGAAATTGTCAAAGCCATTCGCGAGGAAATTGGCGAAAAATTTATTATCTGTTTCCGTTTGTCGCTTCTCGATTTGGTACATGATGGCAATACCATGCAAGAAGTGATTACCGTTGCTAAAGCATTAGAAAAGGCCGGGATAACTTTGCTCAATACCGGGATTGGCTGGCATGAAGCACGTATTCCCACCATTGTGACTTCTGTACCGCGTGCTGCTTTTGTCGATTACACGGCTGAAGTTAAGAAACATGTTTCGGTGCCGGTGATTGCATCCAACCGGATCAATATGCCAGACACTGCCGAAGCAATTCTGGCTTCTGGTCAGGCAGATATGGTGCAGATGGCACGTCCACTTTTGGCAGATGCGTTCTGGGTCAATAAAACTGCAACCAATCGTGTTGATGAAATCAATACCTGTATTGCCTGTAATCAGGCTTGTCTGGATCATACCTTTAAAAACCAGCGCGCAACCTGTCTGGTCAATCCGCGTGCCGCTTATGAAACCGAACTGGTCTATGTCAAAACCAAAAAACCAAAAAGTATTGCAGTGATCGGTGGGGGTGTCGCAGGTTTGTCGGCTGCTACTGTCGCAGCCAGTCGCGGGCATGATGTGACGCTGTTTGAGGCCAGTCATGAAGTAGGCGGACAGTTCAACCTGGCTAAAGTCATTCCGGGGAAAGAGGAATTTCACGAAACGATTCGTTATTTTAAAGTGCAGCTAGAAAAAACTGGAGTTGATCTGCGTCTCAATACCCGAGTCAACCGCGAGCAGTTGGAGCGTGAGGGTTTTGATGAGGTGATTGTGGCTACAGGGGTTGTGCCGCGTGCCTTGAATATCGAAGGCAGTCAGGCACCACAAGTATTATCTTATGCAGAAGTGCTACGTGGCGCACCTGTCGGTGATCGTGTTGCGGTCATTGGCGCAGGCGGGATCGGTTTTGATGTGTCCGAGTTTTTATTAAAGCCACCGCATCAAATACAGCCGCAACCTGTGGATGAGTGGAAGCGTGAATGGGGTGTTGATTCCCAACCAGATTATGTGACTGAAGGCGGCTTACGATGTGCTAAAGTAGAACCTCCAGTACGGGAAATTTATTTATTACAACGTAAAAAAACACCACTTGGTGCAGGACTGGGCAAGACTTCAGGCTGGGTACATCGTGCCCAGTTAAAAAAACATGCAGTACGGATGTTGCGCGGTGTGCAATATAAATCTGTCACGGATGAAGGCTTATGGATTGAGGTAGATGGCCATGCTCAATTATTGCGTGTGGATACCATTGTGGTATGTGCAGGTCAGGAATCGGTAAAAGACCTGATGCCGAGTGCTGGAGAAAATACCTTGGCGCAGTATCATATTATTGGCGGTGCAAAACTGGCTGCTGAACTCGATGCCAAGCGCGCCATTCGTGAGGGAGCGGAATTAGCAGCAAAACTGTAAGGATTTGATGAAACTATATGCAGTTGATTGCATTCACTGTAATTTTCACTTGTCAGCCGGACAAAAGCTCCGTATTATTGCGCCCATGGAAGCGTGGCAGAGCGGTTTAATGCACCGGTCTTGAAAACCGACGAGGGTGTGAGTCCTCCGTGAGTTCGAATCTCACCGCTTCCGCCAAATTTTAAAAACCCCAGTCGAAAGATTGGGGTTTTTTTATTTCTATGATTTTAATAAAACGATTTAAAATAAGCTGATAGCGAACAAAGTCAAAATTTTAAAATTCCATAATTAATAAATATTCTTTAATTGCCTACTTCAATTTTGATTAATGCCAACGCAATTCTTTCCACATGTTGGTAAGCCGGTTGTTCCAGTTCTTCACCAAAAATATCCGGGTCAATTTCTTCATAGGACCAGATTATATTTTGATGCTGTTTCATCAAATCTTTAAGATGCTGCAAAAACAGATTGCCATGTTCAGTCACGGTCACACCGGTATATAGAAATAAATGTCCGCCAGAATTCAGGCGCTGTAGACCTTCTTTTATAATCCTGAATGATAAATCACAGCCATCCAGCGCATTACCGCCATGACGATATTGACGTTGTTCCGGATCAATTAAATACGGCGGATTGGCAAAAATCAGATCAAATTTTCCATCAAGATTGGAAAATAAATTACTTTGAACCGGATGAATATGGTTTAAGCTGGCAAAACTGATATTAATTTGGCTATAGAGCAAGGCTTTGGGATTCAGGTCTGCAACCATCATTTCATTCACATCTGGAAAATGTCTGGCAATGCTGATCGCGGCTGCTGAAGTGCCACAACACATTTCCACGACCCGTTTGAAAGGGTGAGTCTGAGCAGCTAGATATTGCTTGAGATGATAGATAAAGCGATACGTATCGGGACCAAAAAATACCGCATCTTGCTGAGTGGTTGGAAAAGCTGAATGAATAAAGAGTTCGCCATCGAGTGAAGAAACCCGAACCTGACTCAAGTATTGATCTTCCTGAACCTGTAGAAGCTGATGTTCTTGCAATAATGCAAAAAGGGCAGAATCAAGATCAGTTTTTTTAAAGTTTAGATTCCAGCCAAAGATATCCTGAAGGGTTCTGTGCTTATAAATTTCATTCTTTTTTCGATTCAGAATTCGCTGGTGGGAAAGCGGTGTAATGGTCGTAAACTGATAATCTTGTTGTTTTAAAAAGGCTAATAAATAAAGCAAAGCTTGCTGCGGGCTGCTTTGAATCTCTAAAATTTGGTTCATACGGATATGCTCTTCTATTTATTTAATCTACATGAAAAGATTAATTCACTTTATGCCTGCAAAAGACAATATCAAACCAGTCGTGAATGATCAAAGCTATACAGCAGTGGATTCCATGGAAAGGGATCAGTTTATATTCACCTAAATAATGCATTGCTTAGGTAAAAATGTGATGAGAATTGGTTGGATTTGTATAGGTCGTAGGCATAATTTTATTGGTTAAGCAGCCTTATTATGATTTTGCGAACTATTATTTTTTATTCATGATTATACGTATAAAAAATGGCTATTAATCACTGGGATCAATAGCCATTAGAGCTGAGAGCTTTAAAAGCTTAGTTGGGTACTTCCGGCAAATCAAACCAGATCACTTGCGCATCTTCGCTTGCTTTAATTTCTGTATCATCTAGAAAAGCAATTGCGCCGCCAGCTTCAACTCTATGTTCAGCGATCTGGACAGTGCCAGAAACAACATGTACATAATTAATATGCTGGGTCGCTTTCACTTCCAGACTTTGGCCTTGGTGAATCACCGCAGTTTTGACTTCGGCATTCTGACGAATATGCATCGGTGCATTGTCATTCGGACCACAAATCAAATGCCACTGGTTCGGTTGCTCATGTGGATCCAGACGGATTTGCTGATAGTTCGGCTTGGCATCACGTTCATTTGGAATAATCCAGATTTGCAGTAAATGGACCTGTTCGTCGCCTTGGTTCATTTCACTGTGTCGCACACCGGTTCCTGCACTCATCAGTTGCCATTCACCCGCAGCGATTCCGCCATGATTGCCCATGCTATCCTGATGGGTAATGGTTCCTTTCAGCACACAGGTCAGGATTTCCATATTGTCATGTGGATGTGTTCCAAAACCCTGATGTCCATCAATTAGATCATCATTAATAACGCGTAAAGCACTGACACCCATATACTTTGGGCTATACCAGTTACCAAATGAGAAGCTGTGTTTAGACTCCAGCCAGCCCATTTTTACATGACCACGATTTTCGCTCGGATGTAGAAAAGCATTCATGATTTTATCTCGACATTATTTTTAACTTGAGATCATCATACTGTCGTTTTATAATTGAAAAAATCTCAAATAGGCGACAGATCATTGCATTTTTGCAACGACAGAGCTGAAAGTAAACATAAGGAATAAAAAAGCCCGCTCAAAAGCAGGCTGTTTTATTTAAATCGTTAGACCGGTCATCATTCTAAGAAACGAACCGTTACGCCAGATTTGACTTTACGGCCAAGATCATTGGCATCCCAGTTAGTTAAACGAATACAACCATGTGACGCTGTTTTCGAAATGGTAGATGGATTTGGTGTCCCGTGAATACCGAAGGATTTCTTGCTTAAACCAATCCAGATATTCCCGACAGGACCGTTAGGACCCGGTGGTAAAGACAGTGGTTTTAAGTTTTTACCTTGTACAAAGTTAGACGGTGAGTAGCTGTACCAAGGGTTTGGTGCAACACCTGTTACTTTATAGGTTCCGGTCGGAGATGGTGTATCCGCACTACCAATGGTGGCAGGGAATGACGCGATCATTTGATTTTTACTGTTAAATAAGTACAGTTGTTTCGCACCTTTATGTGCAACAATCAAGTGAATACCTTCAGGCAAGTCATTACGTACATTACTGACCAGTAATTTTTCACCAACTTTATTAAAGTTGGCATTTGGATTGAGTTTCTTTAAAAAATTCTCATCCATATGGAATTTTTCACTTAACATTTCACTGACACGTGTGTAGTACAGGCCTTTCATTTTCGCCTGTAACGCATAATCTGAAGGAATAGACTTGGCAAATGGGCCTGCCAGATCTTTTTCAGTAATGGTGTATTCAACAAAGGCTGGCTTAGAACCCTGACGTGCAACTAGTTTATCCCAGGTTTCCTGAGTCAAAACACCTGTCGGTTTAATGCCATTCATTTGCTGGAAAGATGCAATGGCTTTTAGTGTATTTTTACCGCTGGTTCCGTCAATCGCCCCCGGTGATGCATGGGCATTATTCAGCATGACATGTGCACGTGCGTAAACTGGGAATTGACCTGCACCGATATTTTCATACCACTGGGCATTATTTAAGCCGTCTAAAGTCCACGAAGCTTTGGTCGCTGCAGAGTTAGTCGGTGCTTTGGTATTTGGTGCTGCGCCAATAGAAGCAGTCTGATCTTCGGTATCCTGTAGCTCATTCAGCGCTTCAGATGCCTGTTTTAAGTCTTGTTGTTCTTGTGCGGTAATTTGCGCTTCTGCAGGTGCTGCTTGGGCCGCTGAAGCTTCAGTTGCTAATGGATCAATCGGATCTTGCACTGCAACATCAGTCACCACTTGGGGTTTTAATGGTTGTTCAGCAGTAGACGCGGCAAAAACTTGACCTGCGAAAATGCAACCTAGACTCACAGCGAGCATTGTGCGAACGAACATGTAACTCAACCTTAAGAATTATTTCTTTAACTATGTGAAAAAACACTATAAGTATTACAGAAAAAATGTGGAGATGCAGTAGTTGTTTTGTGTAAATCACTAGGTTGCCGTTCAATCCGATCGGTTTTTAAAGTTGCCAGAAGTTATTAAAACTGCGGCCTTTTTGCTATGATGTTGGCAATGTCAAAGAAAGATGGGAATGTGAATGACGACCTTAAAAAATGATCGTTTTCTGCGCGCATTGTTGCGTGAGCCTGTAGATGCTACGCCAGTATGGATGATGCGTCAGGCTGGCCGTTATTTGCCTGAGTACCGCGAAACGCGTACCAAGGCAGGAGATTTCCTTTCGCTTTGCAAGAATACTGAACTGGCCTGTGAAGTAACTTTGCAGCCTTTACGCCGTTATGATCTTGATGCCGCGATTTTATTCTCGGATATCTTGACGGTTCCGGATGCTTTGGGACTGGGGCTGTATTTTGAAGCCGGTGAAGGCCCGAAATTTCACAAGACCATCCGTACCGAACAGGATGTCGCCAATCTGCCTGCATTTAATGCCAAGTCGGATCTGGATTATGTGATGAATGCCGTTTCGACCATTCGTTCAGCCTTGGGCGGTCAGGTTCCTCTGATTGGTTTCTCGGGCAGTCCATGGACTCTGGCAACGTATATGGTCGAAGGCGGTTCAAGCAAGGATTTCCGTTTTACCAAACAGATGATGTATGCGCAGCCTGAAGTTTTGCATGCTTTACTGGATCGTCTGGCTGATGCAGTGACTGAATATTTGAATACGCAGATCGATGCGGGTGCACAAGCGGTACAGATCTTTGATAGTTGGGGTGGGGCATTAGCACATCGTGAATATATCGAGTTCTCGCTGAACTATATGCAGAAGATTGTCGCTGGTTTGCAACGTGAGAAAGACGGCCGCAAGATTCCGGTAATTCTGTTTACCAAAGGTGGCGGTCAATGGTTGGAACCGATGATTACGACAGGCGCAGATGCATTTGGTCTGGACTGGACCACGCCATTGAATGTCGCTCGTCAAACGGTTGCTGGTCGTGCAGCACTTCAGGGTAACCTGGATCCTGCAACTTTATATGGTTCATCAGACACCATCATTAAAGCGACAAAAGCCATGCTGGATGATGCCTATGCCAATGGCGAGAAAACCGGTTATGTTGCCAATTTAGGTCATGGTATTACTCAGTGGGTTGATCCGGCGAATCCAAAAGCATTTATTGATACCGTACATGAGTATAGTGCCAAATATCTTTAGGATGTAAACCTTGATCGATCTATTCAAATCAGGGTTTGAATTTACTTATAAGGCAGCTTCGGCTGCCTTATTTGGGATTTTGCTCCTGCTCGCTTTTGCGCTGACTGCTTCTATGGGCAGCGATCTCTTCTTTGGTTTTTACCGGTATGACTATCTGCTTTTTTTTGCTTTGCTGATTCAGGTGATATTGCTCTATACCAAACTGGAATCCTGGGCTGAAGCCAAAGTGATTGCGTTATTTCATCTCATGGCCATGGTGATGGAAATCTTCCTGACCCATCCGGCAATTGCTTCCTGGCATTACCCTCAACCCGCAATATTTAAAATCCTGACCGTGCCTTTATTTGCCGGTTTTATGTATTCTGCGGTCGGCAGTTTTTTTGCGCGCTCTTTACGTCTATATCAGGTTTCATTTGAAAAATTGCCGCGTTTTAGCCATATGCTGACATTGGCTGTCTTGTCTTATATCAACTTTATGAGCAAGTTTTTTATTCCCGATTATCGGGTGATTTTATTTGTCTGGAGCGTGCTGATGTTCTGGAAAACCAGAATTCGCTTTCAGCTGAATCGGCATACTTTTCAGTTGCCGATGTTACCCGTACTGCTGATTCTGGCGTTTATTATCTGGATTGCCGAGAACATCAGTACCTTTTACCAGATCTGGCTCTATCCAAGCCAGATTGAGCAATGGCATATGGTGGGATGGGGCAAACTGGGCTCCTGGTATTTGTTGTTATTGCTGAGTCTGGTGTTAGTACTGAAAATCTTGGGACAGCGTAATTCACAAGGCGATTGGGCGCTCAAGGAATAGTAAAATCAATCAGGTTATGTTTATGTAAAGCATACATTTTTTCAATTGCGCCAAACTTGACTTGTCGCTACTCTGCTGAGTATGTAATTTAAATTACATTATTAGAGTAATAACAAAGATTGCATGAGAATAATTGGAGAATAACTATGTTGAAAAAAATTATGCTGGCGGCGGTATTGGCGACTGGTTCAAGCATGGCGATGGCTGACCGAGATGTCGGTTGTGGTATCGGAAGCCAGGTGTGGGCGGGTCAGTCTGGTATTATTCCTAAACTCTTTGCAGGTACGACCAACGTTCTGTTCACGAATCAGTGGCTCGGGATCACTTTTGGTACTTTAGGTTGTAGCCAGGGCGGTACCGTAACCGCTCAAGTGGTGACCTTTACCAATGAAAACGCTGAAGCATTGGCGCGTGATATGGCAGTTGGAGAGGGTGAAAGCCTGAATGTTCTGGCTGAACTTTTGAATATTAAATCTGAAGATAAAGCTCGTTTCTTTAGCGTTTCCAAGCAGAATTTCTCTGAAATTTATTCCGAAGAAAACCAGAATACATTACAAGTTTTAAGCACCTTACAAACTGTGATGGCCAAAGATGAAGTATTGAAATCCTACATCTGATCCGCACCCTAAAAACCCTGCTGTTCTGGCAGGGTTTTCTTATGACTAAAAGAAATTGATGAGAATAAGTTAACTGAATGAAATATGCGTTCTTCATGTTGGGCCTGACATTCAGCCCTTTAAGTTTTTCTAGCGAAATTAATCCAGACATCCAGCATTATATAGCTCAGGCCGAAACCCTGCGTCTGGATCAGAGCACCACCTGGCAGCGTCTGATGTATGCTAATCCCGAAGGTCATAGCGAGGTTAACTATTCGGGCTATTTCCTGGCAGAGCAGGGAAAAACTGATCTAAAAAAAGAAATGCAGCATAACATTCAGGCTTTATTCCTGAGCGCAGAGCCGAATCAGTCTATTCGCTGTAAGTTTCCGGCACGCAGCAGCTGGTTAATGCAACAATTGAATATTTCCGAGCAACAATTGCCTAAGGTTAGTTGTCCGGATTTAGATAAATGGATTGGCGAGGTCAAGCCTTATCAGGCAACCCTGATCTATGCTACGGATTTTATGGGTAATCCCAGCTCCATGTTCGGGCATACCTTATTGCGGCTGGACCCTAAAGACCAGCAACAACTCAATCTGATTTCCTATGCAGTCAACTATGCCGCAACGGTCGATGGCAATGATAACTGGTCCTTTGCCTGGAAAGGACTGACCGGACAATATCCGGGTGAATATTCCCTGATGCCGTATTACCGCAAGGTCAAAGAGTATGGTGACTTTGAAAGCCGGGATTTATGGGAATATGAATTAAACTTAAGCCCGCAAGAAACCAGGTTTCTGGTACAGCATCTCTGGGAAATGCAAAATGTAAGTTTCCCTTATTATTTTGTCAATGATAATTGCGCTTATCGCCTACTGGGATTGTTTGATCTGGTACGTCCCGAGTTAAATCTACAGAAACAGTTTAATTCGACTGCGATTCCGATTGAAACACTGAAAGTCGTAGAACGGCAAGGCTTGATTAAACAGAAAGTTTACCGTCCGGCGCTTGAAACTCAATTGCTGGCACAGTCCAGACAGCATGGCAAAGCGCTGGCAAAAACTGCGCATCAGCTGGCTTATGCAGAAACAGGTGTAATGCCTTCAATCTTGCAGCCTTATCCGGCAGAAGATCAGGCCAAAATTCTGGAAATGGCCTATGATCATTTATATCTGGACTTTCTTCGACAAAAAGTCGATGAATCTTTTGCTCAACCACGTTTTCGCAAGTTATTAGGCTTAAGAAGCCAGCTAAATGTCGAGAAACAGCGTAAAGCACCGGAACGTTCAAAAATAGATCCGGTACAAAGCCATCATGCACGCAATATCAGTCTTCAGGCCGGACAGGTTCAGGGTGAATCTTTTGTCCAGCTTGGACATCGGCAGGCCTATCATGATCTTATCGATCCGCAAGGTGGTTTTCGAACAGGCACACAATTATTGTTTCTAGATGGGGCTTTGCAATATCGTGACAGTGAGCTCAAACTGGAACAGCTTGATCTATTTACCGTCAATTCCTATAACCCGGTCAATCCGTTTAATACGCCATTGTCCTGGGGTTTTAATCTGGGCTGGCAACAGGAGGCACTGGATGCGCATGGCCAGTTTAGTGAAGATGAACAGCATGGCGTCGCCAGCTTAAAAACTCAGGGTGGTTATAGCTGGGCAAATGCCAGCCGTGAACATCTATGTTATGCGCAAATGCAAACTCAGCTACAGGCAGGCAAGGCACTGGATCAAGGCTGGCGCGTAGGTGCTGGCCCTACTGTGGGGTGCCAGAATATCTGGAGCGATCAGATTAACAGTCTGGTGCAGGTGGAACTGCCTTATTGGGAAGATTCGCATCGCTGGCAGCTGAAACTGAATACTGAACTCCAATATGCATTCAATCCACAACATGCACTTCGGCTGTCTTGGGAATATCAGCAACAGCAGTCCAAAGACTGGGATCAATGGAGTCTTGGTTTGATTCGGTATTTTTAAGATTTATTTAAAACTATTGATAAAGTGCTGTGTATCCATGAGGCTACTGTTTAGTTTTCCCTTGTATAAAAAGATTGGCTTGGTTTGGTACAAATAATCTGGTCGATATTTTAGGAAAAATACCTGATATTTGCTATATTTGTCACATAATGTGAGTGCAAATTGCAAGGTTTTGGGGAACAGACAGTATGAATAATGAATGCATGGCAAGACTGGCCGAGCAATGGGAACAGATCTGTCAAAATTATTCATCTGATGACTTATTGCATGCCTTTCACTTTATTCAAGATCATTCCCTGATTCTGGTGGAAGAATTCTATAAAAACATGCTCATTGAAAAGGAATCTGCAGAATTTTTTTCCGATGACTTGATTCAACAGCGCTTGCGCGACACTTTAAATGCCTGGCTACTTGAAAGCTTTAGTGTAGGGATTAATAAACGCTATGCCGATGCCGTGCAGAAACAGGCGATGGTGGGGCATGTGCATGCGCGTGTCGGAATTCCATCCTGGCTGATTATGCGCGGTGTACGTGAAATTGAGCGTAAAATGTTTGAACTGCTGGATGAGAATCCTCACCACAGTATGTTGACCACCTGCAGTTATATTGTCCAGATCATGGGATTTGCCACAGAAGTCATGTGCCGATCTTATGAAGCTAAAACAGCCATGAATCAGGAAATTAAACACAGTTATCGTGTTTTTTCAGCGATGCAGGATGTGGCCGTACAAAAAGATAAACAGCGTAGCTCATTACTGGACTGGGAAAATGAACTTATGTTCAAAGTCTTTTCTGAGCATGAAAAATTGAATCATCCGATGTTGTCCAAGTCGGAGTTTGGTTTATGGTTTATTCATAAAGCCTCTTATGCTTTTACCGGTTCTGATCAGGTCGATTTAATCATTGAGCGAATTTATCAAGTCGATGAACTTAATCAAGATATTATGGACTGTACGGACAAAAACAATATGCTGGGACTGATCCAGCAGATCCGTGACTTGAACCGCGAAATTCAGTTGTTGGTAGATCAGTTATTTCAGGTGGCCGAATATATTGAATCCGGTAATGATTCATTGACCCAGTTATTGAATCGTCGTTATTTGAATACGATTATTTCACGTGAAATCACTTTTTCCCGTAAGAATCATACGCCTTTGTCTTTACTTGCTATTGATGCCGACTATTTCAAAAGTATTAATGACAAATTCGGACATGCAGCAGGTGATCTGGCCTTGAAATTTCTGGCCGAAGCATTGCAAAAATACAGTCAGGGCAGTGATTATGCTTTCCGGGTCGGCGGTGAAGAGTTTTTGCTATTACTGGTGGATACTGATGAGAAACGTGCCCTGAATATTGCCGAAAGTATTCGTAAATATATTGAAAATGGCATGATTAATTCGGCACAAGGCCAGCAATTTAAATTTACGGTCAGTATTGGTTGTGTGCTTTATGATGGACATCCGGATTATCAGCGCTTCCTGAATGAGGCAGATTCTGCCTTGTATATGGCGAAGAACAACGGGCGTAACAGAGTCTATATGGCTCATCAGTCCTTGAATCCGGTCGCACAACCACTCTCAGTTTAAATGAAAGGTTTTTATCCAGTTGCAGATTGCTGCTCTATAAATTCCTGAAATTTCTGTTTTTGCTGAAGATATTCGGGATGATTTTTAGCTTCATCCCATTTCTGTTTAAAAATTTTGGCAGCAGCGGCTTTAACAGGATCTTCCTGATTGCGTGGCAGCTCGGAACGGCCATGCGCGCCACTTAAACCTTTTTTGTCTTCCGGAACCGGCCCGTCATATTTTTTGCCACCTTTATGATTGGCATAACGCCGGGCACGGGTAAAACCCATCTGTAAAAACTTGCGTGCCATGTCCGCACCGATAAAATCTTCTTGTTTTAAATAGTCCAAAAAAAGCTGATAGATTTTCTCACTGCTAGCTTGTGCTTTTTCTTCATCTGCAAAGCGCCAGTGTGGCAGGATTTCTGATTTATAAGGCTCAACCAATAATACACCTTGTTCACCACGGCCAATCCGGTAGAGCTCCGGTCGTTTGCGGAAATTAACCTTTGCAAAGTCCAGAGAATAATCAAAACTATTCGAAACTACACGTGACGGACGTTTTGGTGGCGCTATTTGGGCAGATGGCTTCATATTCGGCCTTTTCTGAAATTTAAAATGACTCAATATTTCAGCTAATACAAATTATAAAAACGAAAGGACAGGATACAGAAAAGCCCCTGTCTTCTAGAGCTAGGGGCTTTTATTTTACTTCGATTTTTTTGAACTGGTCTTCGAGGTTTTAGCCTTGGTTGACTTGCTCTTAGAGGAGCTGCTCGACTGCTTTTTAGCAGGTGCTGATTTTTTTGAAGAAGACTTTTTCACTTTAGTGTCGTCTTTACTCTTGTTGCTGCTTTTCGCTTTAGCCGGTTTTTTCGCGGAAGAGGTCTTTTGGTCTTTCGCTTTATCACTGGCTTTTGAGCTCGAATTTTTCTTCGCCTTCACTTTTTCACCTTTGCTGGCATTGTCTTTCTTAGAAGATGCCGCTTTAGATTTACTGCTCGCCGCTTTTTTAGTGACTTTGCGATCACTGTCTTTGTCACTACTCTTATTCGACTTTTTCAGTTTCTCATCTTGGGTCTTTTTAGCAGTTTTTGCTGATTTTTTGCTGTCTTTCGCCTGGTTATTTTTACTATTCGCCATGGTTACTTTCCTTATCATTAAAAATCAATCAGAAAGATATAAAGCGCTTTGCTGTATATCAACTTCAAATTACTTTAATGGGAGAGCGGCAGGATTAAAACTTTATCATGTATCCAAGTGTAGGCTTGTTGCAAACACAAGCAGGAATTGTTTGAGTTCTAGACTGAAACATAGCAAGTTTTGGGACAGGTATTTAAACCCTGTTAACAGATGTCATTTATAGCAAGTGAGCTTTGGAGTTAAGTATTGATATCTATTCCTCCAAAAGCAAAAAACCCCGAATGATCGAGGCTTTGAGTAACTTATTTTTAAGCTTAAATAATTAATAGCTTTCTGGAACCGCACTTAAAAATTCACGGCGTGTTTCTTTATCGGTTTTAAAATCACCAATAAATGATACCGTACGTGTGGTTGATTCCTGCTTGCCTACACCGCGCATCATCATGCACATGTGCGCAGAATCAATGACTACGGCAACACCACGTGCTTTGGTGACTTCAGCCACGGCTTCTGCAATTTGCTGAGTCAGGTTTTCCTGAATCTGTAAACGGCGTGCAAACATTTCAGTAATGCGGGCAAATTTAGACAGGCCTAAAACATGACCTTCCGGCAAATAGGCGATATGCACGCGGCCATAAAATGGCAATAAGTGATGCTCACATAACGAATAAAATTCGATGTTTTTGACCAAGACCATTTCACGGTTATCGGAAGGGAAGACCGCCTTGTTGGTCACTTCTTCAAGTGTCTGGCTATAACCCGAGGTTAAATATGAAAATGCTTTCGCAGCGCGCACAGGCGTATCTTTGAGACCAGGGCGATTTAGATTTTCGCCAACGGCAGTAAGAATGTTTGCGTAGGATTGCTGCATAGTCATATGACGTATTCACTTAAACTGAGAATGAACAAGGACAGCATTGTAGCAGAAAACTTTTACAATGCCTTGTTTTGAGGCTAAAACCGTTTACTGTTTGAACTTTGGATTCTTTTCTGCACGTTTGAGCAGAACCAATACTGCACCGGTACCGCCTTGCTTTTCAGGTGCACTGACAAAAGCCAAAACATCGCGATGCTGACGCAGCCAGCCGTTGACATAGGTTTTTAAAATCGCTTCCGGACCTTTACCATGTACGATTTTAATCACGTTCTGGTTTTCATCTTTGGCGATCTGGATAATTTGCAGCACGGCTTGACGCGCTTCTTCTACGGTACAGCCATGCAGATCCACCGCTTCAAACCAACGCAAGTTACCGGCTTTCAAGTCTTCAAAAACTTTATGCTGCAAGGTGGCAATGCGGTAACTCAAGTTGGCCTGACTCCCGACAGGATTGAGCATGGCCTGAGTATCTGATAAAGCCATTGCCTCTGTTTCCATCGGGCCAGTAGCCGCTGCACGCTTCGCTAGGATTTGTGCATCCGGCTTTTTCTTGCGTGGCTTGTCCAGTTGAACCGTATTGCCCGATTCAATTTTTTGCACGCCCTGCATTTGCTTGCGGAATAATTCAAGTTCTTCTAAAGCCTCTTGCTCGATAGTCTTTTCAACTGGTGCAACAACGACCGCAGGCGTTTGCGGCTGTGTAATTTGCTTCTTAAAAGATTTCAGCAGGTTGTACTGATCTTTAGATAATGAAGAATCGTGTTTACTCATAATTGTAAAAACAAGGGAGATGCGGAATTTACAAGAATTATAGTCTGAAAATAGACAAAGGAGAACTGAATTGCGTTCATGACAGTGCTGAGGATTTTAAATGCGCTCGAGAATCTATGATCTACTTTTCAATATTGAAAATAAAAAAGCCCAATCCTGAGATTGGGCTTTTTTAATGCTTAGGTGAGCATTTACATTTTAAACCGCTTCAGGCTCACCAAACAGATCGCGGAAAGCATGATCCGGACGTGGCTGTTTCATGAAGCTTTCGCCGACCAGAAAGGCGTGAATATCATTTTTCTGCATCATCGCAACATCCGCAGGTGTGGCAATACCACTTTCAGTCACCAGCAGGCGTGAAGGGTCCAGTAATTTTCTCAAACGTAATGATGTGTTTAAATCCACATCAAAGGTTTTTAAATTACGGTTATTTACACCGAGCAGACAACGATCAGAAAGTTTTAAAGCACGGGATAGTTCTTCTTCATCGTGAACTTCAACCAGTACATCCAGATGATGTTCAAATGCAGTTTTAGACATTTCCTCTAACTGCTGATCAGACAGACAGGCCACGATCAGCAAAATACAGTCTGCATGCAAGGTACGTGCTTCAATCACGCCATAAGGATCGATCAGGAAATCTTTACGCAGCGCAGGCAAATCACAGTGTGAACGGGCAATCTGAATATATTCATCAGCACCCTGGAAAAAATCCACATCAGTTAGTACAGATAAGCAGGCAGCGCCGGCATCCTGATATTGCGCTGCAATTTCTGCAGGATTAAAGTTTTCACGAATCACGCCTTTAGATGGAGAAGCCTTTTTAATTTCAGCGATTACACCTGGGCGTTTAGACATTAAAGATTGGGCAAAGCCACGGACTGGTGTCGCAGCTTGTGCCAGTTCTTCGACATCCTTATAGCTTTTCTGCTTTAAACGTAGGGCAAATTCTTCTTTTTTACGGTCAACAATCTTGCCTAAAATTGTGTTTGCGATATCCACCATGATCAAAATCCCTGACCGAATTAAGCTTCGTAATGTTTAATGGTTTTGGTAAATTCAGACAGCACACTCATTTTTTCAAGTGCCTGACCGCCGTAGATAATGTCATGTGCCAGTGCAACACCTTGCTTATAGCTGCTGGTTAAACCGGAGACATAAATACCTGCGCCGGCATTCAGCGCGATCATGTTCGCTGCTTTATCACCGATGTCTGATTTTTTCTTGCCCAGTGCATCTTTGATCAACGCCAGACTTTGCGCAGAATCTTCCACAATCAGTCCGGTCAGGGTTTGCGACTCAATATCGACCGATTCAGGAATAATTTCCCATTCCGTGACTTCGCCATTTTTCAGTTCAGCGACATGAGTTGAAGAGGCAATACTGATTTCATCCAGACCATCACGTGAATGCACCACCATCACATGTTCAGCACCGAGCTGTTTCATGACTTCTGCAATCGGACGGCAGAGTTCATTGGAAAATACGCCAATGACTAAACGATTTACTCCGGCCGGATTCGTAAGCGGGCCAAGTAAGTTGAAAATGCTGCGAATCCCTAATTCTTTGCGTGGGCCGATTGCATATTTCATGGCTTGATGATGATTGGGTGCAAACAGGAAACCGACACCGACATCACGGATACAGCGTTCAGTCTGCTGCATGTTCAGGTCCAGGTTAATCCCGGCCTGTTCCAGTAAATCTGACGAACCTGATTTGGTCGAAACGCCGCGGTTACCATGTTTGGCAATGGTTGCGCCCGCTGCTGCAATTACAAATGCAGAAGCAGTAGAAACATTAAACAGGTTCTGGCCATCACCGCCTGTACCCACGATGTCCACTAAATATGGAATATCACTGACATCAATTTTGGTAGCCAGTTCACGCATAACACGTGCAGCTGCAGTAATCTCATCAATGCTTTCGCCTTTTAGGCGTAAGCCCATCAGCAGGGCACCAATCTGGGCATCGGTCGCTTCACCTGACATGATGGCACGCATCACGTCTTGCATTTGATCCTGAGTCAGGTGAATGTTTTTAGTAATATTGCTTAAAGCTTGTTGAATATTCATAAGATGTTCTTAGGCATAAATTTCGAGAAAGTTTTTAAAGATTTGATGACCATGCTGGCTCAGAATCGATTCAGGATGGAACTGCACGCCTTCGACCGGCAATGTCTTATGTTTCACACCCATAATTTCTTCCATAGAGCCATCCGCTTCATTGGTCCAGCAGGTGACTTCCAGACATTCGGGCAAGGTAGCTTGATCAATCACCAGTGAATGATAGCGCGTTGCAGGAAATGGAGAAGGAAGATTGCTGAAAATCCCGGTATCACTGTGGTACATATCAGACAGACGGCCATGCATGACACGTTTGGCACGCACGATATCACCGCCAAATGCCTGCCCAATACTTTGATGACCAAGACAAACGCCCAGTAAAGGAATTTTGCCAGCAAAATGCTGAATGGCAGGAATAGAAATTCCTGCCTCACTTGGCGAGCACGGGCCGGGGCCAATCACTAAATACTTAGGTTGCCATCGCTCTATATCTTCCAATGTCACGGCATCATTACGGACTACTTTTACTTCTTGATTCAGTTCGCCAAAATATTGGACGATGTTATAAGTAAAGGAGTCATAGTTGTCGATCATTAAAAGCATGAGCTTAACCTATTGAAATTAATGCACTTAACTGTGCTAATGTTGTCCAGATCGTACTTTATTTATACGTGTTGCAAGCACTTGCCTGACACAACTAAATCATTGATTTCATTGTGTGAAAATAAAGCACGCTTCATCATAGCAAAAAATAGCTGCATTCGGCGCAACAATTTCATTCAATTTATTGGCTTTAGAAACCTATAGAAAATTAAATAAAATTTTAATCATGATTTAAAGTAATAGGCTTACTCAGAGAAAGTTTTAAATGAATATTTTTTAGAGTAAAACTTAAAAATGAAAAAATGAGATCAAAGAGAGGTAAAATGCTTGATGAAAAAAACATCACTTGAATAATTAAGCTTTATATAAACTTTTCTATTGAAAGTAGATTTAAAGAAAGTGCCTCATAATAGGCATACAATCCCAAATGAATCGCAAAATTTTCTTTACTGATATCTACCAAAAAAACGCTCAATTTTTAGCCAAAAACAAGTAAAAACATAACAAAAGTAAGAAAAAGCAGCATATTTGCTATAAAAAGCTATGTTTCTCATACATCTTTATAGATACATGCACTATTTAGGTGCGCTAAAAAATAAAGCTGAAATAAAATAAATGAAGAATGCTTGAATATAGTGCATTTAGTTTTGCAGCTAGTATAATAGCCGCAAAGTATTTTTGTCACTTCATGATTTCTTATAAAGATTTCAAGATTTTATCTATACTTTTAAAAGTTGGTACGGTAATTGCTTAATAACTATCAACTGCTAACACGCACTTCACGGGTGCAACAAAAACATCGGAGCAAAATGAGCATGGCGAACAAGGTCCTTCAACTCATACAAGAAAGTGGCGCAAAATGGGTCGATTTTCGCTTTACTGATACCAAGGGTAAAGAACAACACGTCACTTACCCAGCAGACAGTATTGATGAAGATACATTTGAAGACGGCAAAATGTTTGACGGTTCTTCAATTGCAGGTTGGAAAGGCATCGAAGCATCGGACATGATTTTACGTCCGGATGCGGCAACAGGTTTTATCGACCCGTTCTTTGCAGAGCCAACAGTTGTTGTAACTTGTGACGTAATCGAGCCATCAACTGGTCAAGGTTATGATCGTGACCCACGTTCGATTGCGCGCCGTGCAGAAGAATATTTGAAATCTACCGGTATCGGTGACACTGCATTCTTTGGTCCAGAACCAGAATTCTTCGTATTTGACGAAGTAAAATGGGAAATCGACATGTCTGGCGCGCGCCATACATTGATCGCTGAAGAAGCTGCTTGGTCAACTAACAAAGACTACGAAGGCGGTAACTCTGGTCACCGTCCACGCGTAAAAGGCGGTTACTTCCCAGTTCCTCCTGTAGATTCTTCACATGACATGCGTGCAGACATGTGTGCGCGTATCGAAGACATCATGGGTCCAGGTCGTGTAGAAGTACATCACCACGAAGTTGCTTCTTGCCAGTTAGAAATTGGTGTGAGCTTCAACACTATGGTGCGTAAAGCAGACGAAGTTCAACAGTTCAAATATGCGGTTTGGAACGTTGCGCATCAATATGCAAAAACAGCAACCTTTATGCCTAAACCAATGGTTGGCGATAACGGTTCTGGTATGCACGTGCATATGTCGATCTCTAAAGACGGCAAAAACCTGTTTGCTGGTGATGAATATGCAGGCCTTTCAGAAATGGCGTTGTACTTCATCGGTGGTGTAATTAAACATGCCCGTTCTTTGAATGCGATCACTAACCCTTCTACAAACTCGTATAAGCGTTTGGTTCCACATTTCGAAGCACCGATTATGCTTGCTTACTCAGCGCGTAACCGTTCTGCATCTATCCGTATTCCTTACGTGTCTAGCCCGAAAGGCAAGCGTATTGAAGCGCGTTTTCCAGATCCAATGATGAACCCGTACCTAGGTTTCGCGGCATTGTTGATGGCTGGTCTTGACGGTATTCAAAACAAGATCCACCCAGGTGAAGCTGCTGACAAGAACTTGTACGATCTTCCACCGGAAGAAGAAGCAAAAATCCCTACAGTGGCGCATAGCCTGGATATGGCGCTTGAAGCACTTCAAGCGGATCATGATTACCTGTTAAAAGGTGGCGTGTTCACGAAAGAAATGCTTGATGCTTATATCGAGCTTAAAACTGAAGAAGTTCGTCGTCTAAACACGACTACTCACCCAGTTGAATTTGATATGTACTACAGCTTGTAATTCATCACGAATTAAAGCGAAGAAAACCCGCGCATGTCGTGGGTTTTTTTGTATCATCTATTTATAATTTTAAATGATTGATGGGCTTAAATGGCACAACGTAAAAAGCACACCAGCTTTTATCCATGGATTGATCCAAAAGATCATAACAAAGGTTTTAAGTTGAACTTCTCTGAAGTGACTTATCTTGAAGTGGGGCGGACTCCCGAGGGTTATAAGCAGGCTCAATTTGTGGCGCTGAAAAATCCTGAAATAGCGCTGGATTATGCTTATCCAGAATCATTTTATTTGAGTGCTGAAGGTTTTATTTTAATTAAAACCCCACAAGGCAAATATGAAATCATTGCAAAAACAGATAACTGTTAACAATGAATAGTCGTTCTAGAAATCAAAATCAGCGTGTGTTGCTGTCAACTCTGCCTGTTGAGTTAAAACCGTGGCTGTATGCATCGGGTTCACTCACGCAACAACTGACCGATTTGGCGCAAGGACAATTCCATGTCGAGCCAATTCAAGAGCATTTTCAGCGTTTAGGCTTTGCCAATGCCAAATGGATGCAGATGTCACATCAGCATACTTCCTGGGTGCGTGAAAGTTATCTCTACGGCTCGGAACAATCTCCTTGGGTGAAAGCCAAAAGCATCTTTCCGATTTTAAGCCTGCAAAAAAAAGCCCGAATTTTTCAGCATATTGGCACCAAACCGATTGGCTTGTTTCTGTTTCAGCGCACCAATCCACTCTGCCAGCGTCGGGTGGTACTTTTAGATGAGGGCTGGACCCGTCAGAGCTGCTATACTTGGCACGGCTGTAAATTTATCGTACAAGAAACATTTTTACCGGCATTTGAACACTTTATACAAAATTCACGGGCTTGATTTTTATGGCAACCGCACAAGCAATCACCTGGCGTGAGCGTCTTAGCGCCTATTATTATCTTTGTCGTTTTGATAAACCGATTGGGACTGAATTGGTTTTTTGGCCTACCATGTGGGCGCTGTGGATTGCAGCTCAGGGAATGCCACGTATTGAAATTTTAATTCCCATGATTTTGGGTGTGATTTTTATGCGGGCGGCAGGCTGTGCCATTAATGATTTTGCTGACCGTAAAGTCGATGCACATGTGGAGCGTACTAAAAACCGTCCGCTAGCGACTGGGATTATCAGTGCCAAAGAAGCTGTGATGGTATTTCTGGTTTTGGTGTCTGCCAGTGCCTGCCTACTATTTTTTCTGCCAATCGAAACTTTTTACTGGTCATTTGGGGCTTTATTTTTAGCGTTTATTTATCCTTTTATGAAGCGCTATACCCATTTACCTCAAGTCTTTTTGGGTGCAGCATTTTCCTGGTCGATTCCGATGGCTTATACCGCAGTTGGACAAACGCCGGATTTAACCTGCTGGCTTCTATATTTTGGTAATCTGGCCTGGACCGTAGCCTATGATACCCAATATGCAATTGCAGATCGTGAATACGATTTAAAGATTGGGGTGAAATCAACCGCGATCTTATTTGGTCGATATGATATTCAGATCATTAGCGCTTTGCAGGCCATTAGTATTCTTTTGATTGCTGTAGCACTTTGGCTAGAAAATTTACTGATTCCATTTGGTTTGGCTGCATTAATTGTTGTCGCTCTCGATTTTATTTACCAATGGTTTAAAACTCGAGATAAAAATCCACATTTGTGTTTCTGGGCGTTTAGGCATAACCGCTGGATTGGATTCATAATCTTTTCTGGAATTTTTCTGGCTCTTTGGTACTAACCATCTATCGGCTAATAACAAAAGCGTCCTATAAGGATGCTTTTTTTTATGCTTAATTTTGAGTGATCTCGATAAAAAGAGATAGGGAATAACAATAAAAGGATAGAAATATGCAGAATGGTTATAAGAAATTAATGTTGGGCGTACTGTGTTCTTCAGTACTGTTTTTATCTGCGTGTGGCGATGATGATAACAATGATATCTTTGTCCCCCAGCCAAAGATTTTTTTGAGTGAACAAGCCTATACCAAGGATGTCATAACCCAAGCATCAAGTATTCGAGTTATGCGATATAACATGCCAAATGTGCAGGGAAATACAGCAGAAGCTACAGCATTGGTTATCTATCCTAGAACTCCACAACCGAGAGACGGTTGGCGTGTAGTGGTGTGGGAGCATGGAACTGTTGGGAGTGGTGATAGCTGTGCACCAAGTTCAAATATTCTTAATCCACGGTTTAAAATAATGGCCGAGAGTTTACTCGCCAAAGGTTATGTCATCGTTGCACCTGATTATGAGGGTTTAGGAACTCGAGGGATTCATCCTTATCTGCATTTAAAGAGTGCCGCACAATCTGCAATCTATGCAGTGAAAGGGTTTAAGCAGCAGCAAGGCGATAAATTTAATGGTGCATGGGTATCTGTGGGGCAATCACAGGGTGGACATGCATCTTTGGGTACAGCAGAGTTTGCAGGGAATGATCCAAATTATAAAGCAGCAGTTGCAGCAGCACCTGCATCTAGTCTGGGCTATATTATTGGTACAGTTGCACCGCAAGCTTTAAATAAATTGATTTTAGGTGAAGGTGCTGGTGCCGTTCAACCAGGAACTGCGAAAGCTGTTTATTCAGAACTTCTTGCCTATGCAGCCTATGTCGGTGTTGGAATAAAAGCCTATGAGCCAAATTTTGCTTATCAAGATATCTTTGAAAGCACATCTGAGCTGGTTGCAGAACGTGCTGAAGGTACTACTGGTGAAAATGGTCTGTGTTTAGAAAATTTAATGACAGCTTTTAGTACGGATATAGATCAATGGTTACAGCAAAATCCTGGGAAAACAGTGGTGGACTATCCAGGGCTGACTGATAATTTTGATCAAAATTTATCTGTGAAAAATTTCTTAAGGGATAATCAGCCTGCTACCAAAAAAATAAATGTACCGGTAATGATTATTCAGGGTAAAGAAGATATGGCAGTACCTTATGATGTTACAGATGCCTTGCAAAAGAATTTGGCGGCTTTGGGTACGGATGTGACTTTCCTAGGAGTTGATGGTGCATCACATACTCAAGCAATCGTTTTAAAAAATACAGAGCTTGTAGAATTCATTGAAGAAAATATGCCAGCGAAGTAAAAATAAAAGCGAAGATATTAAAAGGAGCTAGGGCTCCTTTTTTATTTTCGCATTTTCAAAATTTGAGCAAGAGCTTTAATTTGTTATAGTAGGGGCGAAAGTTAAATGATTGTCAAAGCAGGTTTGTTATGTCCGAGCAGCCACAGCCCCGCAGTATAAAAAAGCTATTGATCTTCGGTACGCTTGCACTTTGTATTCCGGTATTTTTAATTAGTATGGCATTTCTTGCAGTGAATAGTGATGCTAAAAATCAGGAAAAATACAAGCAGCAGCAGGCAGATATGATTGCACGTATTGAAGCACGAGAAGCTGCGGAAAAGCTCAAAGCAGAGCAGGATGCTAAGGCAAATTCAATACAAGCTGCGTCTCAAAGTAGTGCAACAGCACCTTAATCTATCTAAAATCCCTTTGCACTTGTCTAATACTGCAAATGTCTGTGTAGTAGATAGTTGCATCGTTTGTCGAAAACTATCTCACTCGATTGTAGATATTCGATATTTCTTGATGAAGTAATTTGCGCTTTTCAACAGAAAAATATAGCCACCCATCATCCGATCGGTGGCTATATTTAAATCATCTTAAAGCAATTCTTTACGCAATTGCTCAGGAGATTTAATTGAAAGTAGAGCCGGTGCTACATCTAATGCTGTTTTAGCACCATATTGCTGGGTTTGATTCAGACGGTAGCAGGCACGGGCATAAGCCACTAACACACTTGCGGTAAACTCAGGATTGCTATTCAGCTTTAAAGAAAACTCAATCACCTGTTTTTGTGCATCACTGGTATTACCACTACGGATGACAAAACCGCCATGTGGCATATCCTGATGATCTTTCAGTAAAGTTTCCTCACTGATAAAATTCACGGTCGTATTATAATCCGCAAAATAATCAGGCATGCTGATGATGGTTTGTTCAACTGTTGCCGCATCAGCCCCTTGTTCCAAGACCACATAACAGTCACGATGATGTTTGTCTTTGGTGCTTAACTCAGGTCGTGCGCCACTGCGGACTTGTTCAATCGCGTCAGTAGATGGAATGGTGTATTGAACACCAGCTTTCACCCCTGGTACACGGCGAATCGCATCTGAATGGCCTTGGCTTAAGCCTTTACCCCAAAAGGTATAAGTTTCGCCATCTGGTAATAATGCTTCACCAAATAAACGGTTAATCGAGAACATGCCAGGATCCCAGCCAATAGAAATCATGGCTGTTTTTTTGTTAGCAAGGGCAGGTGCGTCGACTGCAGCATAGTATTCCGAAATACGTGCATGCGTATCAAAACTATCTACGGTATTGAATTTACTTGCAAAGATAGGCGCCTGTTGTGGCAAGTCATCTTTAGAGCCGCTACAAAGAATCAGCACATCAATTTTATCGCTAAAATCATTTAATAGTGCATCCATGCTATACACTTGAGTTTCTGCAAAGCAAGGAGAGACGCTGCTTGGTGAGCGGCGAGTAAAAATACCGACAAGCTGCATATCAGGATTTTTTTGGATGGCAGTTTCAACACCGCGGCCAAGATTACCGTAACCCGCGATACCAATACGAATAGAATTTTGCATAAATAAACGATCACTGAATAAAAAAACAACGCCAAAAATAAGTAAGATGATGAGGGCCGGAAATGAAACAGGCCAATCAGGTCATCTGACTTATATTTTGTTTTCGAAAGGATTATAGAGCGATAACTTAAACTTTATCACCCTAATCCTGCAGAAAGGCAGGTTTAACTGAGAATGCTTGTGATGAGATGTTAAATTGGACGAGGATTGGCTAATTTTGAAGCACTAAAAGCTGCCGAGAAATTAAAAGCGGAGCAGGAGGCTTTGATTAATCCAATTCAAGCTGCACTGGAAAGTGCCGAAATTGCACAGTTTAACTTATCTTAAATCCCTTTGCAGTTGTCTGATAGTTGGAATCTGAGTGTATCGAATCACGGTATAGCCTGCTGCAATCAGCATCGCATCACGTTCAGCATCTTCCTGCTCTTTGCCAATATGGCTCGGATCATCCAGTTCGACAATCGCCACTACATTATATTCACGATCAAGTACTACGAAGTCTGTAACTTTACGATTAAATTGATTACGCATTTTCATCTGATCGTGCGTGATCAAAGCGCTAAATGCGACTTGTGCCAGAATATGATGATGGGGAAAGGCATCTTTCAGACGTGTAAACATCCTGCTTTCAAAAGCAGTAATGACGCGCTTTGGATAGAATTTCTTTTGACGAGTGAAGAGATGCGGCAAGAGCAGGCAAACTAATGCAAAAGTTGCCAGGCAGCCAATCACAAAAAATATAAACTGACTCAAATTAAACACAGATCACAAAAGAGGAGAATAAAAAAACCCACTTCGCAATGAGTGGGTTTTTTAGAATCTTGGCTCTCCCACCTGGGCTCGAACCAGGGACCTGCGGATTAACAGTCCGTCGCTCTACCGACTGAGCTATGGGAGAATAGATTGGCTCTCCAACCTGGGCTCGAACCAGGGACCTGCGGATTAACAGTCCGTCGCTCTACCGACTGAGCTATTGGAGAATCTGACAGCGATTATAGAGAGATTTGAAAAGGGGTCAAGGCACTTTTGGAAAAAAGCTGCAGAAATTGAATCAAGTGTTTTAAAAATAGTCGAAAAGGTTTGTAGTTCAAACTGTTATGTTTATGTAAACTGGTCTTAACAGCAAAATCGCGATCAGCCTTAATTTTGATAAGTGATCTGGAGCATAAGAAATAAGTTAGCTGATCGCGCATATAAATCAATATGATCTCAATTTAAAAAATACAGCTATAAAAAAACCCACTTCGCAATGAGTGGGTTTTTTAGAATCTTGGCTCTTCCACCTGGGCTCGAACCAGGGACCTGCGGATTAACAGTCCGTCGCTCTACCGACTGAGCTATGGAAGAATAGATGGCTCTCCAACCTGGGCTCGAACCAGGGACCTGCGGATTAACAGTCCGTCGCTCTACCGACTGAGCTATTGGAGAATCTGATCGGCATTTTAGGGATGAATAACCAGGTCGTCAATCAATTAATGTAAAGAAATGAATTGTTTGCTTTATTAATATTCATTTAGTGCCTAAAAATAAAAAAATCACCCAAAATGGGTGATTTGTTTAGCAAAGAAATAAAAAATTATTTCTCAACACCTGCAGGCTGACCTGCATATTTCGCATTTGCATAATCCCAGTTTACTAGGCTTTCTAGGAAAGTAGAGATGTACTTAGGACGAGCATTACGGAAATCGATGTAGTAAGCGTGTTCCCAAACGTCAATCGTCAACACTGCAATTTTACCGTGCGCCATTGGCGTATCAGCATTTGAAGTTTTCATGATTGAAAGCTGACCGTTTACTTCGTCAGCCACTAACCAAGCCCAACCTGAACCAAATTGAGTAGTTGCAGCAGCAGCAAATTCTTCAGCAAATTTTTCATAAGAACCGAATGCTTCGTCAATTTTCGCAGCCAAAGTACCAGTTGCTTTACCGCCGCCGTTTTTAGCCATACAGTTCCAGTAGAACGTGTGGTTCCAAACTTGAGCCGCGTTATTGAAAACACCCGCTTTAGAAGCATCACCAGCAGTTGCTGTAATAATTTCTTCTAGAGTTTTGCCTTCAAGCTCAGTACCAGCGATCAGGTTATTCAGGTTAACCACATACGTATTGTGGTGTTTGTCGTGATGGTATTCTAAAGTTTCTTTGCTGATGTGTGGAGCAAGATCTTCGTAGCCATAAGGTAATGCTGGTAAAGTAATGGTTGTCATGTTTTCAATTCCTTGCATTTTGCTGGGTTTTAACAATAAGTGGCTTTATTGTAATAGATAATCGGGCAGAAATGGGCATCGTGTATAAATAACAATACAGAATAAAGCCTGAAAATATATGAATAAAGCCACTGATCATAAACGTCAGTCGAATTAAATCGGATTGTTTAATTCGAAATAATCATACTCAATATTAAACTGTTCTGAAATAGCCTTGGCCAGGCGTTGCACACCGTATTTTTCAGTCGCATGATGGCCACAGGCATAATAATGCACATTCAGTTCCTGAGCTTCATAAAAGGTCCGTTCAGACACTTCGCCCGAAATATAGGCATCACAGTTCTGTAGTGCCGCTTTTTGAATATAATCCTGCGCACCGCCGGTACAGAAACCGACTTTATGGATTTGAGTTTTGTCTGCAGGCAGATGAATCGCATCAAAGCCCAGCTTTTCTGAAACATAATTTTTAAAATCTTCCGGACTCATTGGCTGTTTTAAATAGCCAATATTGCCAATCGGACGTTTTTCACTCGGATCCAGCTGTTCGATATTTTCGAGTTCTAATAAATCCGCAATGGCAGCATTATTTCCCAGAGTTGGATGACTGTCTAAAGGTAGGTGATAGCCAACCAGTGAAATATCATTTTGAATCAGGGTTTTAATGCGTTTACCACGCATTCCCGTAATCGGATAGGCTTCTCCTTTCCAGAAATAGCCATGATGAACCAGCAATAGATCAGCGCCTTGCTCAATTGCAGCTTCAATTGCACTCTGGGAGGCGGTCACGGCACAGAGGATTTTATTCACTTCGGATTTGCCTTCAATCTGCAAGCCATTCGGTGCATAGTCCTTAAATTCACGTGCTGCCAAAGTTTGGTCACACCATTGAATAATATCGTTCAAATTCGCCATAAAATTCCTGTAAGTTTAAAAACTTGCCCATATTTATCTATAGGTCTAATTGTAACTAAAGCTGCACAAATCTCTGTGGAATTTTTTGTGTTTAGTTATGTATTTCGCATTACAATAGGACACAAATTACTTAGTCATCAACGAATTAAAATATTTTAGAGGATAGCAACGTGCGCCGCACCTTTACATGGTTACCCTGGGTGTTACTGATTTTAGTCATTATCGGTTTTTTGGGGTGGCAACAACTACAAAAACCAAAGGCACCAGTTGCGCCAGATGGTGTCAAAATGCCTGCTGAAAAAGTAGAGCCGTTGATTGATACGTCGCGCTCAGGAGGCGTGGTCTCCTATAGTGCTGCTGTAAAAGTGGCAGCACCCGCTGTCGTGAATATTTTTACTACCCAAAAAGTCAAGCAACAGGCGCATCCTTTACTGACCGATCCGGTATTTCGTGAATTCTTTGGCGATCAGTTGCCTGACCAGTATGGACAAAGCCCGAATGAAAACAGTTTAGGTTCGGGTGTAATTGTACGTCCAGACGGTTATATCCTGACCAATAACCACGTGATTGCACAGGCCGATCAGATTGTAGTGGCTTTGCAGGATGGTCGTCGTGCTGAAGCCAAGGTGGTCGGAACTGATCCGGATACCGATCTGGCTGTGATCAAGATTGAACTGACGCAATTGCCAGTTTTGCCATTTAAACTCAGTGGCAATGAAGTCGGTGATGTGGTTCTGGCCATTGGTAATCCTTTTGGTGTTGGGCAAACCGTGACGCAGGGGATTATCTCAGCAACGGGCCGTTCAGACTTGGGTATTAATACCTATGAAGACTTTGTGCAGACTGATGCTGCAATTAACCCGGGTAACTCGGGCGGTGCACTTATTGATGTCGCCGGTAATTTAATTGGCGTCAATACCGCAATCTTCTCGCAGTCTGGTGGTTCACTGGGGATTGGTTTTGCCATTCCGGCCAAAATCTGTCAGCAGGTGATGAATGCCATTTTGAAAGATGGCCGTGTGGTTCGTGGCTGGTTAGGGATCAGCTTATTACCTGCAGAGCGTGATGATGTCCTGCAACCCAAAGAAAAAGGCGTAACGGTCGCAGAAGTGCTCCCAGATGGACCTGCTGCCAAAGCGGGAATCCAGCGTGGTGATAAAATTATGAAAGTAAATGAGGAAGAGATTAGTTCCGCCTCACATCTGATTAATTTTGTGGCTTTGCAAAAGCCAAACAGTACCATTCAGATTGAAATTGAGCGGGCAGGGAAAACCATGATGCTAGAAGTTGTGGTGACTGAACGTAAGGCACAAGACAGTGCTTCACAATATATTCCTCTACCAGGCCAGTAAGTTTGATCAAAAAAAATCCCTCATCATGAGGGATTTTTTTATGCAATTATTTCAGCTTGTTCTGATACAAAAGTGAAATATTAAGCGCTTTATAAATCATTTAGCTTAATGAAATAACATTAAAAGAGAAAATAAAAATGACTTTTATGACGGCAGATCAGGCCAAAATTTTATCCAATGTTGCTAACCTGAATATTGAAATGTATAAGCCACGTCTGGCGCAACTGATTGAAGATAATGCCCGGCAAGGCAATACAGCGGTACTGACAGTTTTTCCTAAACATCTGCCTTTGGAAGATATTCGTGACTTGTCTGCGGAGTTAACAGATCTAGGCTATAACGTGCGCTTTGAGGTACAGGAATTTTATTACAGCTTTAATGTGTACTGGCTATAATTTTAACAATTGTTCAAAAATAGTCCTGTTCAGGCATGTATTTTGCTGCACTCATCTCATAGCGAAACTATGAGAATTTTATGTCTTTATTTATTCATCGTGCAGCACGGGCCGATGCGCCTTATGTAGTGCTTTCTTCTGGGCTAGGCGGACATGCCAGTTTCTGGAATCCACAAATTGAGGTTTTGCAGCAAGATTTTCATGTGGTGACTTATGATCAGGAAGGTTGCCATTCGGATTCTGGACTGTTGTCAATACCTTATTGCGTAGATCATATGGCCCGACAGATTCTGGATTTATTGATCAATCAGGATATCCGTGAATTTCATTTTATTGGTCATGCATTGGGTGGGCATATCGGCATGCAACTCGCAACCTATCAGGTTGATAAAGCGTTTAAGTTATTCAGCCTGACTATGTTGAATGCCTGGGGAGAACTGGATTCACATACCCAAAAATGTTTTCAGGCACGCACATCATTATTGTTGAATAGCGGAGCCGAGGCTTATGTGCGGGCACAAGCCTTATTTCTGTATCCTCCACACTGGATCTCGACACATCTTGACCCGTTAACAGAAGCAGAAAATAAACAGCTACTGGACTTTCCGCCAATTCAAAATGCCTTGGCTCGTATACAGGCAGTTCAGGCGTTCAGAATTGAAGCAGAACATCAGCAGGCACTCAAAGATGTTCCTATACATCTGATTGCCAATCAGGATGATTTTCTGGTGCCATATCAACGTTCACAACAACTTCAGCAATTATTACCGCAGAGTCAGCTCAGTCTGTTTGCAACAGGAGCGCATGCTTCTACAGTGACTGAAACCGCCCAGATCAACCAAAGCATGCTGCAATTTTTAAAATCAGCCTGATATTCTCAGCAAGTAATTTTATTTGCTCAAGCCAGAACCTGTTTCTGGCTTTTTATTTTTTCTAATGAATCATTTTTATAGTTTTTACTCAAAATATGATTCTTCCTAAAAGCGATGATGATCAATTTTAATGCACCTGAATGAAACACGATGAGCAAAATTGATTCAGGGGTGGAAATCATTATTTTACTAAAAATTCAAAAATATAAATATTAAGTATTTGAAAATAAATAACTAAAAATAATTGGCACGCGGTTTGCAATATTTTAAACATAAATAAAAAACCTGAATTGGCAACAGGATTTTGAATATTGGTTAAAAATAATGAGGTGTGAAAATGAAAATAGGTGTCTTCTGTCCAATTGGAAACAACGGCTGGTTACTCTCTGAAAATGCACCACAGTACATGCCGACTTTTGAGTTAAATAAACAAATCGTACAGCGTGCTGAACACTATGGTTTCGATTTCGCACTCTCCATGATCAAGCTGCGTGGCTTTGGTGGCAAGACTGAATTCTGGGAGCATAACCTGGAAACTTTTACCCTGATGGCGGGTCTCGCAGCGGTGACCAGCAAAATTCAAATTTATGCAACAGCTGCAACTCTAGTCATGCCACCCGCAATTGTCGCGCGTATGGCATCAACAATTGATTCGATTTCAAATGGCCGTTTTGGTCTGAATGTCGTAACTGGCTGGCAGCCACCTGAATATACCCAAATGGGTATGTGGCCAGGTAATGACTATTTTGGCAAACGCTATGAATATCTGTCTGAATATGTACAAATTCTGCGTGAACTTTGGGCGACTGGTAAATCAGACTTTAAAGGCGAACATTTCCAGATGGAAGATTGCCGTGTTAGCCCACGTCCACAAGCCGACATGAAGATTATCTGTGCAGGTCAATCTGATGCAGGTTTAGAGTTTTCTGCACAATATGCTGACTATAACTTCGTGTTTGGTAAAGGCCTGAATACTCCAACAGCTTATGCAGAAATTAATGACCGCCTCAAAGAAAAAACAGATGTGACTGGCCGTGATGTACAGACTTATGTGCTGTTTATGGTGATTGCTGCAGAAACTGATGAAGAAGCGCAAGCCAAATGGCAGCACTATAACGATGGTGCTGATATGGAAGCGATTAACTGGCTGATGAATCAAGGCGGTAAAGATACCACTTCCGGTGCAGACACCAATATCCGTCAAATGGCTTCTAGCGTATCTCCAGTCAACATCAATATGGGTACGCTGGTGGGTTCTTATGAAAATGTGGCACGAATGTTGGATGAAATTGGTGAGATCAAAGGTACGGAAGGCGTACTACTAACTTTTGATGATTTTATTCAAGGGGTTGAAGACTTTGGTCAAAAAATCCAGCCGCTAATGAAATGCCGTGATCATATTGTCATTGAAGATGAAGCGCCAGTTTTGGAGAAAAGCGCATGAGTGAATCAGTCGTAACAGCCGGTTTTACGGAAAAACTCGGCACAGGAAAAACGCTTAAAGCGGAACCCGAAGCGATTTGTCTTGCACCAGAACAGACAGCCTTGATTGTGATTGATATGCAAAATGCCTATACCTCTCAGGGTGGCTATCTGGATCTGGCGGGCTTTGATGTCTCGAAAACCAAGCCCGTGGTTGAAAATATTAAAAAGGCCGTTGATGCCGCACATGCAGCCGGTATTCAGGTGATTTATTTCAAAAATGGCTGGGATGCAGAATATAAGGAAGCGGGTGGTAAGGACTCTCCAAATTTCCATAAATCCAATGCCTTAAAGACCATGCGTAAACGTCCTGAATTACAGGGGCAATTGTTAGCAAAAGGTGGCTGGGATTTTGAGCTGATTGATGAGTTAAAGCCACTGCCACAAGACCTGGTGATCGAAAAGCCACGTTATAGCGGTTTCTTTAATACTGCGCTGGACAGCATGTTACGTGTCCGAGGTATCCGTAATCTGGTCTTTGTCGGGATTGCCACCAACGTTTGTGTGGAGTCGACGCTACGTGATGGCTTCTTCCTGGAGTACTTCGGTGTCGCACTTGCTGATGCCTGCCATCAGGCCGGTCCAGTCGAAGCGCATGAAGTCAGTCTGTATAACATCAAGACTTTCTTTGGCTGGGTATCAGATACCAAAAATTTTGTAGAGACCTTTCAAAAAGAAAGTTAGTCACTAAAAGAAACTAAATTAGCTGTAAGCGCATAAAGAATTAAAGAACAGAATTAAGGAAAAAATAGTATGCCTAAAGAAATCATTATTCCAGCAGGAACATCGAAACCATTAGCACCGTATGTACCGGCAACCAAGGCAGACAATATCGTGTATGTATCCGGTACATTAGCTTTTGATGAAAATAATAATGTGGTGCATGTCGGTGATGCCGCAGCACAGACCCGTCATATTCTGGAAACTATCAAGCGTGTGATTGAAGAAGCAGGCGGCAGTATGGATGACGTGACCTTTAACCATGTCTTTGTCAAAGACTGGGCAGATTATGCTGCGATTAATGCAGTTTATGCAGAGTATTTCCCGGGAGATAAGCCGGCACGGTATTGCGTACAGACAGGTTTGGTCAAACCTGATGCGCTGGTCGAAATTGCTTCGATTGCCCATGTATAAGCCGATCCACCTGATTCAATCTCATTACTAGATGCCCCAGGTCTGAAACTGAATATTGACTTGGGGGCGGGAGAACAGCATGAATGCCAAACTATCTAAAATCATCACAGAAACAGTTGCAGAAAATAACGCATTAAATAAGGTTTTGGCGACTAACGCATCAGATGACATCTTTACCCAAGTTGATCAGCAGATTTTCCGTCAAGGCATGTCCAATCTCGGGGCTGCAGTCAATGTCATTACCACGCAAGGTGAGGCAGGACAGGCAGGATTTACTGCCTCAGCCGTATGTAGCGTGACGGATACACCACCAACGTTGCTGGTCTGCCTGAACCGTTCATCCTCAGTTTATGAGACTTTTAAAAATAATCAGGTGTTGTGTGTGAATACCTTGGCATCACATCAACAGCATCTATCCAATCTGTTCGGTGGAAAAACACCGATGGCAGAGCGTTTCAGTCAGGGGAACTGGAAAACTTTGGTGACCCAGTCACCTGTACTTGAGGATGCCTTGGTCAGTTTCGACTGCGAGGTGGTCCAATGTTTATCTGTAGGCAGTCATGACGTGCTGTTCTGTGAAGTGAAAGCCATGTGCCAGCATCAAGGCAATGCGCTGATGTACTTTAACCGTTCTTACTGTGAGCCACACAAAATGTGCTAAATCAATTCAGTCCTAATCAAGGAGGGGAAGCCCATGCAAGAAAAAGAAACGTGGTTTCCAAAATTTAAGCCTTACCAAGGCAATATCGATACAACACCAGTTCAAACAGATGAATATCTGCCGGCTGGGAAAAGTATTATTCTCGGTTTACAGCATGTGTTTGCGATGTTTGGGGCAACCGTGCTGGCACCGCTTTTAATGGGGTTTGATCCCAATCTCACGATTTTTATTACCGGGATTGGTACCATTTTATTTTTCCTGATTACTGGCGGTCGGTTGCCAAGTTATCTGGGATCCAGTTTTGCCTTTATTGGCGCCGTGGTGGCGGTCACAGGCTACTCTGGGGCGGGGGCAAATGCAAATATCGGGCTGGCACTTGGGGGAACCATTGCCTGCGGTATTGTTTATGCCTTGATTGGCCTGCTGGTCATGAAAACCGGTACTGCATGGATTGAAAAGCTGATGCCACCCGTGGTCACGGGCGTCATCGTGATGATTATCGGTCTGAATCTGGCACCTGTCGCGATCAAAAGTGTTTCAGCCAACCAGTTTGATTCCTGGATGGCGCTAGTCACCATTATCTGTATCAGTGTGATCGCGGTATTTACCCGTGGGATGGTGCGCCGTTTACTGCTGTTATTAGGCCTACTGTCTTCCTACCTGATTTATTTCCTTTTCACTAATGTAATGGGCTTCGGACCTGCGATTGATTTCAGCAAAGTCAGTGAGGCGGCATGGTTTGGTCTGCCAAATTTCCAGAGTCCAGTCTTTGAAATGAATGCGATGTTGATGATTGCACCGGTGGCCATTATTCTGGTTGCGGAAAATCTGGGACACTTTAAAGCGGTATCTGCAATGACTGGTAAAAATCTGTCGCCGTATATGGGACGCGGTTTCTTTGCAGATGGTGTCTGTACTTCACTCTCTGCTTCTGTCGGCGGTACCGGGATGACCACTTATGCTGAAAATATCGGCGTGATGGCAGTGACCAAAGTGTATGCAACCACCGTGTTTATCTTTGCCGGGATATTCGCTATCTTGCTCGGACTTTCACCGAAATTTGGGGCGGTGATCAGTACGATTCCTGTAGCTTTGCTTGGCGGTGCCTCGATTGTAGTATTCGGTCTGATTACGGTTGCAGGTGCCAAAATCTGGATAGATAACCGTATTGACTTTAGCAAGAACAGCACAATGATTATTGGCGCAGTGTGTCTGATTATGGGTACAGGTAATTATAGCTTGCAGATTGGTAGCTTTGATCTGGGTGGGATTGGCACTGCGACTCTGGCGGCGATTTTACTTAATCTGTTCCTGAATCGTGGGGAAGAAAAAGAATCGCCTGTATCTGCATCGACCGCAACAGAAGTTGAGGTTAAGCCAGTCGCTTAATATGAGGAGTATTTTTTGAGTCAAACAATTGCATTTTTAGGACTCGGGGCAATGGGGTGGCATATGGCCTGCCATTTGCCAAACCTCGGACACCCGGTTTGGGTCTGGAACCGGACTGAACATAAAGCGCTAGATCATGCTCAATCTTTCAGGACTCTGGCAGTGGGTATTGAACAGGCGGTTCAAGCCGACTTTATCTTTTCCTGTTTGCCGACCAGTCAGGATGTGGAAGCATTAATTACCGCATATCCACCTAAACCCGGTGCAATCTGGATTGACTGTACCAGCGGTGTGCCGGAATCGGCACAAAAACTGGCAAAACGATTGGAGCAACAGGGAAGTTATTATCTGGATGCTCCAGTATCCGGTCAGACTGTTGGGGCAGAAAAAGGTACTTTAACCGTGATGGTGGGAGGAAATGAAGCTGCCTTTGAACAAGCTAAACCGATCATTGCTGCTTTTGCTGGCTTGATTGAATATGTGGGAGAAAGCGGTTCTGGTTTTGCAGTGAAAGCCGTTAATAATACTTTGATGGCGACCCATTTATGGGCACTGGCTGAAGGTTTGACTGTACTGAAAGGGCAGGGAGTTGATTTAAGCAGTGCGTTGAACTGTATTAATCATTCCAGTGGTAAAAGCAGCATGTCAGAAAATATCATGGCACAGCGGGTTTTAAGCCGTGAGTTTCATAAAACCTTTGCGCTGGATTTATTGCAGAAAGATATTGGTATTGCTTTGGAACTAGTGCAACAGCAGCAACTGGATTTATCAGTGATGTCATTGGTGCAACAACAGTTCCAGCAGATTGCCAAGCCACAGGCCAGCCAGTTGGATTTCTCCGCTGCGGTGCAAGGCTTAGAACAACGTACACAGATTGAATTAAGGGGTTAGAGTCTTTCTTATAAATTGCTATTCATAGAAAAACCATTATTTTGAATTAAATCCATAACGACAGATTTTATTATCAAAAATATGAAAAGCCGAGAATTTAATAACTCTCGGCTTTCTTATTAAGCATTACTTTAAATAGCCTAAGCAGTTTTGAATTTAACTGATATTTGAGCAATTTAAATAGATTTCTTTTATGAATTAGAAAATGATCGTCCATTCATATTTGATGTTCCCTCTCCCTTAGGGGTGAGGAGCATGCTCCGCAAGAGGATGAGAGATTTTTTATAAAGAACCTCTCCTATGAGGAGCGGGAATTTCATAAATAATTTTTAATCATTAAGAATTATTTATGAAAGAGCTTTAATACACTGATATTTAGGTCTCTTAATTCGCTTCATATTCCTGAATCACCTCAAGCGCCGCACGAAATGCTTCCTGAGTCGCCGGTGCACCGCAGTAAGGCAGACTATGCAGCAGCACTTCCTGAATTTCCTCAACCGTTGCGCCATTATTCAGCGCACCTCGCACATGGCCTTTCAGTTCAGTGGGACTTTTTTGCGCGGTTAGGAAGGCAATGGTAATTAAAGAACGATATTTACGTGGTAAAACACCTTCACGTTGCCAGGTCGAACCCCAGGCATGTTCATTAATCCAGTCCTGTAGAGGTTGGGTAAAAGGCACGGTATTTTCCTGAGCACGCTTCACAAAGCTTTCACCCATCACTTCAGTACGGACTTTCAAGCCATTTTCATAATCTTGTTGTGACATTGTCTACCCTCAATTTTCTTATAAGGCTAGCTTAGTACTTTCCATGCGAAATACCATCGTGCAATAGTCGTAAAAAAGTGGCTGAAAAGCCACTTGTGAAGCTTCCAGAGTAAAGTAATAAAATGACTTCACTCTGGAATTTATTACACCTTAAATTCAAGTTTTATTTAAGGTGATATTGAGTGTGAAGGATCAGTTTGCACTGAAGTATCCGTTCCTTTGGCATCTTCCTTGATGAGATACGGATTCTCAAGCTCTAATACTTCCTGCAAATGCAGATCAAATACATCGGTCAACATGCTGTCATAACGACGCGCATTGTAGTGCAGCAATTTTTCTGCTTCCTCATCATTAATAAAACCATGTAGCTGTGCATCTGCCACATGCTCTGCAAAGCTTAAACCCTTGAACTGGTCTTTATTTTCTGCTTTTTTAAAACGATCCCAGAGTTTTTCAATCTCGAGTAGCAGATTGAAAGTAGATTCCATACGACCAGTGATATCATTTTCATTGATATTATGGTAGACATGTTTTTTGAGTGCCCGCCGGAAAGCATTGTCTTCCATCATGCTATTTGCAACTTGCTGTTTGAGCTGGTCTGATGGTTTCTGTACTGGACGGCCAAATGGGAAACATAATAGTTTGACCATGCTTGCTGCTGTACCTACCGGGAAGTTGGCAAACAGATCAAAAAATGCTTCTTGCGCTGTATACAGAGATTTTTCTACCGCAAGCTGTGCATGTAAACGCTCATCTTCAGTCTTTTTGCTATGCTCAAAATATTTCAGAATTGAGGAAGCAATAAACAGATGTGCATGAATATCGGCCAGACGACCCGAAAGCATTTCCTTACGTTTGATATCCCCTGCGAGTAAACCTAGGCACATATCCGCAGTTAAAGCAAAGTTGGCACTCAGCCGATTAATGATCTTATAATAAGGCTGGGTGAAATCAACCGCACTTTGCGGCGCAGCACTTGAGCCACCTGTAAAGGCATAGGCAAAGGAGCGAGCAGTCCGGTTAAAGGTGTAACCCAAATGCTTAAACAGCAAGTTATCAAAAGGATTTAGAGCCGCTGCCGGATCTTCTGCTTGTAAGAGCTGTAATTCTTCATAAAGATAAGGATGGCAACGCATTGAACCCTGTCCAAAAATCATCAGGGAACGACTAAGAATATTGGCGCCTTCAACCGTAATGGAGACTGGAATTGCCTGATAATAAGGCGCCAGAAAGTTACGCGGACCCATCTGAATGGCGCGGCCACCGACCACATCCATACCGTGATTGACCACTTTACGCATGCCTTCTGTCGCATAATATTTGGCAATCGCTGTCATTACGGCAGGCTTGCCGCCCTGATTCAGACCACAGGTGACCAGATAACGGAAAGCCTCCAGCATATAGGTATCACTGGCGATTTCACTGGTGGCTTCCTGAACACCCTCAAACTTACCAACTGAAATTTTGAACTGCTGACGGATGCGAGAGAAAGCGCCGACATTTAAATAAGTCATTTCTGAAGTAGAAGTAGACAGCGCTGGTAGGGAAATACCACGACCAACCGCCAGACATTCCATTAGCATACGCCAGCCTTTGCCGGCATTTTTGACGCCACCAATAATCCAGTCCAGAGGAATAAACACATCTTTACCTTCAACCGTACCATTCATAAATGGTGGTCCGGGGTTATGCCGTGGCCCCACTATTACGCCTTCATGACTGGCAGGGAGCAGGGCACAGGTAATGCCATATTCAGTCTGATCACCCAAAAGATGATCCGGATCATACATTTTAAAGGCCAAGCCTACGACTGTCGCAATTGGAGCTAACGTAATCCAGCGTTTGGAAAAATTCATTCTCAGGCCTAAGACTTCCTGACCTTCAAACTGGCCATAGCAGACTACACCGGTATCAGGAATCGCACCAGCATCGGAACCGGCCTCCGGACTGGTCAAACCGAAACAGGGAATTTCTTCGCCTCGCGCCAGACCCGGCAGATAACGGTCTTTCTGTTCTTCGGTACCATAATGCAGTAACAGCTCGCCTGGTCCGAGTGAGTTCGGTACCATACAACTCACGGCTGTGGTCAGAGATCGCGAAGCAATCTTGCTCATCACCCGACTTTGGGCAAAGGAGCTAAAGGCACGACCGCCGTATTCTTTGGGAATAATCAGGCCTAAGAAACCATGTTCCTTAATATATTGCCAGACATGATCAGGCAGCGCTTTCTGCTCATGGATTTCCCATTCATCCAGCATGCTGCACAAGGTCTCAACCTCATTGTCCAGAAAAGCTTGTTCTTCTAGCGATAATTTGGGATAGGGATAACTGTTAAAGGTTTCCCAGTTCGGTGCACCCATAAACAGTTCTTTTTCCCACCAGCTGGTTCCGGAGTCCAGTGCTTCACGTTCTGTCGGGCTGATACTCGGCATGGCATTGGCCAGTGCTTTATAGGCCGGTTTAGAAATGAACGACATACGTAAAGGGTCGATCATTACCACAAGGCTAATCAGGATCAGCGGAATGCCGAGAATAAGTGACCATGGGCTAATAAAGGCACAGACTACTGACATGACAATTAGTGCAATTGCACCCGCGCTACGGGAGAGCTGAAAATAGAAAACCGCCCATAAACTAAGTAATAGCAGTAGTACAGCAAATATAAATAGCATTGTTATAGTTCTCCAGATTTATACAAGGCTGCCTGTGCCGAGATCTCATAGAATTTTTGTCACAGTTCATTCATTTTTTTTGTCGCTTGAGGATCGGACAGGTTCAGCATTGCACGTGTGAGAATGATCGTTTTCAAGTCTTGCAACGATATTTTTAAATCTTTCATCTATTTTTGAGATTGTTTGAAAAATGCTCATTCTTCAAGTGAGAACGCGCAAAGAAATGTGAAGATAAGTAATGACTTAATCTTATCTAAAATAAAAAATGGCGTTTAACGCTGAGTAGAATTTCAATTATGGATATTAAAAAGCCCTCTACAAGAGAGGGCTTTTATTTCATTAGTTTAAACAGGATTAAGCTTCAATGGCCTGAACTGCAATTTTCTTGGCAGGGTCAACTTTACGGCGCACTGCTGGTACAGGTTCGCCATTGTATTGGCGGTCGGCAAAGTAGCTTGAACGAACCATTGGTGCTGCCCAGATATTACGGAAGCCCAGTTTTTGGCCATGTTCGGTATAACGCTCGAATTCTTCAGGTGTTACGAAGCGGTCAATCGCTGCATGTTCTTTTGAAGGCTGCAAATACTGACCAATCGTCACATAATCCACGCCATGCGCATGTAAATCATCAAGCAGAGCAAGCACTTCTTCTTCAGTTTCACCAATACCGACCATGAGACCACATTTGGTTGGTACGTCCGGGCAGTATTCTTTAAACATTTTTAGCAGGTTTAAAGAGTGCTGATAGTCAGAACCTGGACGCATGGCTTTATATAAACGCGGTACAGTTTCGATATTGTGGTTAAACACATCTGGCGGACATTCAGTCATGATACGCAGCGCGATATCCATACGGCCACGGAAGTCCGGCACCAGAATTTCCAGCAGGGTATTTGGGCTTAGAGCACGTGCTTCTTTAATACAATCGACAAAATGCTGTGCACCGCCATCCAGTAAATCATCACGGTCTACCGAAGTGATTACCGCATATTTCAAACCCAGGTTGGCAATGGTCTCAGCCATATGACGCGGTTCATCTGCATCCAGTGCATTTGGACGGCCATGAGCCACATCACAGAATGGACAGCGACGGGTACAGATATCACCCATAATCATAAAGGTCGCAGTACCGCCACCAAAACATTCAGGCAGGTTTGGACAGGCGGCTTCTTCGCACACCGTATGTAATTTTTGCTGACGTAATGTGGTTTTAATACGTTGAACTTCTTCAGGTGCCGCCATTTTCACCCGGATCCAGTCCGGCTTGCGTGGCGTTTCAACCGTAGGAACAACTTTTACAGGAATGCGGGCAACTTTTTCCGCACCGCGAAGTTTGACGCCCTGTTCAGGTTTACGGTTTTCAGACATATTCAACTTTTCCACTGTTTTTGAAGGGGGAGATACTCAAAGATAGCGCAGTTATTATAACGGACTTCGTTCTAAATAGGGCAAAAAGGGGTATTCATTTAAAAAATGTTCTTCTCAAGCAATATATGTGAGTTAAATACACCAAATCAACAGGATTTACGTCATAATAAGCAGGTAGATTAAAGTGAATTTTTTAATTTTGAGGAGCGTTGAATGCCACGTAAAAAAGAGGTCGTTAGTGGGACTTTCGTTAAATATGATGCGGTAGTTCTAGGTTCGGGCCCTGCGGGCGAAGGCGCGGCAATGAAACTTGCCAAATCTGGTAAGCGTGTTGCAATCGTTGAAATGCGTGAACAGCTGGGTGGTAATTGTACCCATGTCGGTACGATTCCAAGTAAAGCATTGCGTCAAACGGTATCCAGTATTATCCGTTATCAACGTGATCCACTGTTTCAAAAAGTCGGGGACTGGAAGCAGTTCACCATGAAGCAAGTGTTGCGTCATGCACATAGAGTTATTCAACAACAAGTAGATACACATTCACGTTTCTACGACCGCAATAAAATTGATATTTATCATGGTCGTGCCTATGTTCAGGATCAAAATACCATTTTTGTATTTAATCCGGACGGGATTAAAGAAACGCTGATGTTCAAGCAACTGGTCATTGCCAGCGGCTCGCGTCCATATCGTCCAGACATTCTTGATTTTAATCATCCGCGTGTATTTGATTCAGACAAAATTCTGGATCTGGACTATTCCATCCAGAAAATCATTATTTATGGCGCAGGTGTAATCGGTTGTGAATATGCCTCGATCTTTATTGGTCTGGGGCATAAAGTTGATTTAATCAACACCCAGCACAAACTTTTAAGCTATCTGGATGATGAAATCTCTGATGCGCTGTCTTATCACTTGCGTGAACAGGGTGTGCTGATTCGTCATAATGAACAGATCGACTTTTTAGAAACATTTGACGACCATGTGGTGATGCACACGCAAAGCGGCAAGAAAATTAAAGCCGACGCGATTTTGTGGTGTAATGGCCGTTCAGGCAATACCGATGGTCTAGGCCTTGAAAATGTCGGCCTGAAACCGAACAGCCGTGGTCAATTGACTGTGAATGATCAATATCAGACTGAAGTAGAAAATATCTACGCTGCCGGTGATGTGATCGGTTGGCCTTCACTAGCCTCTGCTGCCTATGACCAAGGTCGTTGCGCGGGTGCCAATATGAGCGGCGAGAAAGACGTTGCGCCGGTGACTGATATTCCAACCGGGATTTACACCATTCCTGAGATTTCTTCGATTGGTAAGACTGAACAGCAGCTGACTGAAGAAAAGATTCCGTATGAAGTCGGTCAGGCATCATTCCGTCATTTGGCACGTGCACAGATTACCGGAGATACTATGGGCGAATTAAAGATTCTGTTCCATCGTGAAACACTGGAAGTTTTGGGTGTACATTGCTTCGGTAATAATGCTTCTGAAATTATCCATATTGGTCAGGCAGTCATGAACAGCCCGAACAATACCATCAAGTACTTTGTAGAAACCACGTTTAACTATCCGACTATGGCGGAAGCGTATCGTGTAGCCACACTGAATGGTATGAACCGTTTATTCTAAGTGAGATATTTTACTTAGATAAAAAAAACCGCAAGTCTTCACTTGCGGTTTTTTTATTGGAATTAATTAAGTCAGTCAAGTTGATCAAATTGAATTTTTAAGCCGCCATTTTTCGGCATTCTTCGGCACAACGGCGGCAAGCTTCGGCACATTGCTGACAATGTTCATGTTGGTGCTGACCACATTCTTCTGCACAGTAGTCACATGCTTTTGCGCAGAGTTCACATATCTCATGCATGAAAGGAGACTGCTTTTGTTCCATACGGGCACACAGCTGACAAATATCTGCACAATCCAGACAGCGCTGGATACACTCCCGCATCATCTCCAGATCTTCTTCTTTAAGACAGGCACTGGCACAGTTGGCACATGCCAGGGAACAGTTCATACAGGTTTGCACACAATCTGAAAATTGAAGCTGATTCATTATCGTTTCCTCTTTCCATAGGTTTATTGCTGATTTTCTAATACGCTAAGCAGAAAAAGGAAAATACACTAGGCAGATTAGGTGAGGAAAAGTAAACAGGCGCTTTGTTTTGTTAAGGAATTTACTATCTATACTTATATTCAGAGTTAGATAGTTTTATTATTCGAGAAAATAAAAAACCATTGGGCCGGTCAAAGTCTCAATGGTAGAGGATTTACATGTGAGTCATTATTATCGAAGGTTGTAATGACCTTTCTTGTTATTGTGTTTTTCTCATTTCTAAAACGGACGGCTACCCGCCAGACTGATGCGTTTTAATAAACGGCGCTGATCAGCCGGGAATGGACGGCGTGAGTGCAAAGTCACCTGATTATCCCAGAACACGATATCGCCAATTTCCCAGTGATGTTCATAAGCGAACTCAGGTTTTGAAATATGCTCACGTAATTTTGCGATCAGTTGACTGCCAGCCTGATCATCATAATTGACCAGTTCGACTTCGGTATGCGTATTCAGCCAAAGTGCTTTACGACCGGATTCAGGATGAGTGCGCACCAGTGGATGTGGATAGGCATGACTTAATATGGGCTGATCTTTAAAGCGATACAGCGGGCTATTGCCATAACCTTGATCATCAGCCTGATCTCTGGTTTTTTGACGGCGCACGAAAGGGTTATAAGTAATCAGTTGCAGCTGATCAATCTGTGCTTTGGTTTCTTTATTGAGTGCATCATAGGCTTTAATGGTGTTGATCCAGCTAGTCTGCCCACCGTCCTGAGGCAGTTCAATTGCATACAGAAGGGAACCAAAAGAAGGTAGGGGTGTCCATTGATGATCGGCATGTGGAGTGAGTTCACCATGCCCGGTATAATCTCCCTGACCGACGGCATTGGAAACCGGCACGACATCGGGTGGAACACCGCTATCGGACTGCGCAGCCAGTACCGGTGTGTCTGCACCTGGGCGGAAAATGGAACCAAAATAAGTTGAAAACGCCAGATACTGGAAATCATCCAGACTTTGCTGCTTAAAGATCAAAATCAGATGCTCGGCCAGTGCCTGTTTTAATTTTAGAATAGTTTCGGATGACTGGGCTTTACGGGCATCCAGACCAAAGACCACTGCGCCTAAGGCCTGACCGATTTGCGGTACAATCTTGATTTCAGCCGGATGTTGAAATTGATCTTGCTGATGCCAGCGTGGGGCATCATGAATGGCTTGTGAAAGTTGGGTTAAGCTGGTCATTATCAAGTCTCAGAATTTTCTTGTTGATGAAAATCTAAGAAAATTCGGGACTGAAATAAAATTAAAAGAAGTGATAAGTTTATGAATAATCTAATATTTTTACTATTCATTTGATTTTAATACATTTAACTTATTGTGCGATGGATTGTGTATTTTTTGCTGAGGATATTTCAGCAGTTTAGTGTGGGCAGAAAGCCTGATTAAAATACTCAAACAGCTCAGGGGTCTGAAACCACAGTCCAATCGACAAAGCCAGTAAAAGCAGGATTGCCACAGCAATCGAAAGTTTGAGTTTCAGCAGAGAATCAGTCATGGACGATTTGCTCCTCATTGACCCAGAAATGCACCAGTACCCCCAAAATGCTGAGGACAATTGATAGCATCCACACCGCATTATAATTGCCGCTCAAATCATGGTTGACTCCACCGAGCCAGCCACCGAAAAACGAGCCAACCTGATGGGTAAAGAACACAATGCCACTGAGCATGGTCAGATATTTCACCCCGAACATATTCGCCACAATACCATTGGTCAGCGGAACGGTCGATAACCAGAGTAATCCCATAATGACACCAAAGGCATAAACTGTCCATGTACTCAGAGGCAGCATGAGAAAGGCAATAATTGCAATTCCACGCAAGGCATATAATCCCATTAACAGATGCGGTTTGGAATATTTGCCACCGAGCCAGCCGGCCGTATAGGTGCCTACCACATTAAACAGACCCACTAAGGCTAAGAAAATCGTACCGGTTGTGGCATTAAAGCCATGATCAATCAGATAGCCCGGCAGGTGGATGCCAATAAAAACGACCTGAAAACCACAAACAAAAAAGCCCATGGCCAGAAACCAAAAGGGTTTATGATTTTTCACCACTACCAGAATCTGTTTAAAACTGAGTGAGACTTTATTGGAGGTAGAGGCTGCGTTGGGATTAACATACATTGGTGCTTTCAGCATCCAGGCCAATGGCACAATCAGTGCAATTAAAATGGCACTGACCACCAGCGCTGCTGACCAGCCGACATTCTGTAATAGCAACAGGGTCGAAGGCAGCATGATAAACTGACCAAAAGATCCGGCCGCACTGGCAATTCCCATCGCCAAACTGCGCTTTTCTGGTGGGGCAGCACGCCCGACCGCAGACAATAACACCGGAAATGAGGTGGCAGACAGGGCGAGACCTAAAATTAAACCGACACTCAGATTTAAAAGTAAGCCGGTCGAGCTGACTGCCATCAACAGTAGACCGATGGCATATAAGGCTCCGCCTACAGCTACCACAATCTTGCTGCCATATTTATCGGCAAATGCCCCGGTAATCGGCTGAACTGCACCCCAGATCAGGTTTTGCATGGCAATGGCCAGGCTAAAAACATTATGACCCCAGCCAAACTCTTCGCTCATCGGCACCAGATACAAGCCAAATGCATGACGTACACCCAATGACAGTGCTAAAATGATGGCGGAGCCAATCAGCATAAAAATAAGAGCTTTGGAAAATTGACTGTCAGCCATACGTCATTCATGCCTATAAAGTTGATATGTATAATATTCGATTCAAGCAATAGAGGCGATTAAATAAATATTAGATCTCTTGCGAAAGTTAATTTAAGAGCATCCAATTCACCATTCCAGCAATTAAATTCATTCTTAGACCAAATCGTTTCCGTCTA